>JBAXWW010000001.1:0-31114 GCA_037128215.1 bacterium
TCTTCCCTCTTTCCCACACGACGCTCTTCCGATCTATGCGTCGCCACCTCCACGACGTTCTTCCGATTTCTTGTCCCTAGTGCCCCCCGCCCCTCACCGCACCAGCACCACCTGCAACCAGTAATATTTCGGCATTTTTAATTTTTTCTAACGCTGTAAAAATAGTAGTAGAGGTAAAGGTATGATAAGTATAGTTAGCATCTGCTGTAATAGTTCTACCTGTAGCACGAGTACCGCCTATGCCGTAAAGATAAAAAGAAGAACCCTCTACAAAATTACCACCAGTAGTAAAAGATAAAGAAGTTATAGCATCTGTAACACTCCATTACACTGAAGACATTCCTTGATAAACAGTTGAAGCGTTGTTTGTACTTGCGCCATCAGCCGATATAATTTTTTGTTTATTAGAACTAAAGCTTCAAGCTGAGATAGCGCCTGGTCGTAATCCTTTTTGGCAAGAAATAACCTGGCTGTTTCTTCAAGACTCCTTATGTAGTGCTTAGAAAGAGAATCTATGCTTTGATATTCATCAAGGGCTAAATCATATTTTTTCATCATGACATATACCCTGGCTTTACCAAGTATTGCTGCGTCACGAATGTCTTTGTTTATGTATTCATTTTTCATCCTAATTACTATTTCATAATTAAAAATAGCATCAGAATATCTTTTTATACCGGCAAAACAAGAAGCCTTAATATAAACAGTTTGTGGATAGATCTGACTTTTTTTATCTACTAGGTTTAAAAAACCTATTGCTGTTTTATATTCTGCATTCTGCAATAGATACTTACCTATAGCGTAAAGAACAGAGTTATACTCGTTACTAGTATTTTTATCTATTCCCCTTAAAGAAGAAAGAACGTCTTTAAAAAGACTCCTGTCACCTTCTTTCTGGGCTATATCAATAAGCGTTAATATTGCTTTAAATTTTACATCATCTACAACTGGCTCTTTTATTATGTTCTTAAGTATCTTTTCAGACATAAAAAGATCATTATTTAGATAAAAAGATTCTGCCTTAACAAATTTGGATTTTCTATCCAAAGAAGCATTCCCGGCTGGACAAATTGAAGTCATAATAAGACTTACAGTTAGTAATAAAAACATTATTTTTCTACATTCTCTGTTATTTTGTCTTCAGTAATCGTCTCAAATTCTACTGATGGTCTATCTTTAAACGAAGTAAAAATAGTTCCTGACTCAAAACTAGAAGCTTTGATTCTTGTTTTCTTATCGTTTGGCATAATAAATGGAAACCTGCTTTGAACTTTTATTCTATAATCCTTAAGATAATTAAAAGAACTATCTTCGCTACCAGAGCAAACCATTTCTACAAATATCTCATGATGTCCAGGAGCTAAAAAAGCATTAAAGACTGGGTAAATATCTTTTTTATTTCGATAAAGATCATAGTCTGAATAAATTCTCTTTCCATCCAGAATATAAGTGAGACTGAGGACACTAAAACGTGAACTCATTTTATTTGTATGGTCTATTGTAAGCACCGCTAAAGGAGCACTCGTTACTATATCATCTTTTGTAGTCTCTATAAGTCTCGATTTAGCATCAAAAACTTTATCCCTTATAGAATCTATTTTTTCATGTAGCGATTTTGTATCTAACGCATTCATTTCACTTATTTCTTTAGGATCTATTTTAAATTTAGAAGAATTGTCTACTGGTGTAAATGTCTCAATAGCTTTTTTTGATGACTCATTCTTGAGTTTTGTTTCTATCTTTATTGGTTTTTTTTCGTCTTGGGCATAAAGAACCTGGAAAATAAGAAAAAATAATAAAATTTGTATTTTCATAATTAAATAAACCTTAAATAATCCTCTAGACCTTCTACTGTTTTTGTTTCTGACATAAGTTTTTTAAACCTAGTAATGGGGACTCTTATTGTTGCTCCCTCCGGTAGTTCTGCATCTTCTTTGGATCTATTCATTTTGATATTAGGATTGTACATCCTAATATCTTCTTTATCCACATCCAAAAGAAGCTCCAGTTGAGAAATTTTTATAGGCTTAACTGTGACTATTTCACCATAACTAGCTGTTTCGGTAATAGGAGCGTCTTCAAAGAACTTTTCGTGATTCTTTTCCAGATATAGAGCAGCCAAAAATTCAGCATAGAAATTCTTAGAGGCAAACCCAAAGGTCTCACCCTTATATGTCTTTATTAACTTAACCAGATCAGTAGTGCCAAAATTTTGTGCAGCTCTTTTCATACCAAATCGCCCATGGTTATAAGCTGTAATAGCTAGTGGCCAGTTTTTATAAAGATAAGTATAGCTTTGTTTTAGTAGTTTTGCAGCTGCATGAGTAGAGGCAATTGGATCATTCCTTTGATCCTGTTTGCCTTTAACTTTTAAGTATTCAGAACCTGTCCCTTTCATAAATTGCCATATACCAGAAGCTTTTTTATAAGAAAGTGCATGGGGATTAAAATATGATTCAACAAATGGCAGCCGAGACAACTCAGTAGGCAATCTATAATGCTTAAAGATCTTTTCCATCGTTGGTATATATTTTTCGCTATAACTGAGGCCTTTTTTGAACTCTGACCTTTGCCCTCTCTGTATCCTCATTCTACCTGGTCTTGATGCATCAATAAATTTGTTCTCATCATTTATACCGATATATTTGTTGTGTACACCTAATGTAAATTGATCCATTTCCTGCAGATCATTTTTATTATTCTGGAGGGCCTTTAGTGTATCTCTATACTTTTTTTGAACTCTTAACACACGACTATTAACTATTTCATCTTTTATCTGCTGGGTAAAATAAGGGAGATTACTGACATCCGAAACATCAATAACATCATATATTATGTAGTTCTCAGTATCGTGCACTATTATTTGATTAGTGTCATATTTAGAATATACATCTATCCAAAAATCTACAGCATTTTCTAATCCTTTTGGAATATTAAAACTTTCTGTAATAATGTTATCATTAATATATTTAGATGTTGAAGAGTAACACAGATTCATAGCGACCAAGAGTGTTAAAAACAATGTCATAGTCTAATTTCCCTTATGGTTCTTAACTATACTTTCAAGAATTTCACTTTCTTCATTCATTAGAGGATAAGCATTCGGATCATTAGCAACTATTATAAAAGCATAAGTTCTGTTCTCATGGTTAAGATATCCAGCCAATGACCGAACACCTGTAAGAGTTCCTGTTTTAGCCCTCATTTTACCAGTAAGAAACTCTGTTTTATGTGTTTTCCTAACAGTTCCATCAACACCAGCTATGGACAAACTGTTAATAAATTCTGGACCTATACCAAAATCCCTATATGCATACTCAAGAAATTTTATCATCTCTTTTGGTTTAACTTTATTCATTTTTGAGTAACCAGATCCGTTAACGATCTCTAATCCATTTTTATCTAAGCCAATACTTTCCATATAGTTTTTAACAAGTTCTATTGCCTTATCGACAGCAGAAGCTTTGCCAAATTTCTTATCAGCTATAGCTCTTATAAGCTGTTCAGCTATATAATTATTACTGAACTTATTCATTTCTACAAGGATGTCATTCAATCTTCTTGATTCTATATCGAACAATTTAACTTTTTTAATATCAGTCTGACCTCTAATTGCTACGCCTGTATTTTTTATTCCTCTCCATTTTAGGTGTAGAGCCAATACCTGTGCAAAATAACTAGAAGGATCATCTATGTTTCTATAAATTATCTTGTTGTCATAATCAGAGTCATTAAGTGGACCACTAACTATTATTTTATTCCCTTCTCTTCTCATTTCCACATTAGTTTTTTTGGAAGATTTTTTTGTTCTATCTATCAATTGGAGCATCGGTACGTCTGGATCCATAGCAACATACTGTGACGGGCCTGCTGTTGCACTAATAGCAACAGCGTTAAAATTAACAGATAATGATGATAGCTTAGCGCTATATGCTCTATCACTGCCTGAGTCATCATAAACCTCTGCAGATGGAAAAGAGGTATCGTCTAATATTATCTTTCCATTTATTTCCTTTACTCCCATATCTACTAATTTGTTAACCAAAAACCACATACTCTCAGATACAAAAAGAGGGTCTCCACCACCTTTTATATATAAATTACCGTTAATCACACCAGATGAATCTGGAAGATTTGAAAACACACTTGTTTTAAATCTATAATCTTGTCCTAAGTATTTTAAAGCTGCTGCTGTAACAAATAGTTTGTTAACAGAGGCTATACTAAATAGCTTTTCTGGATTTAAAGAATAAATTGTTTTTTTATCATTAAGGTCATAGACGACAATGCCAGTGTTATTTTTTTTTATTCCAGCTCTCTGTAATAATGTTTCAACTTCTACAGCCTTTGCACCAATAGAGCTAGTAACAACAATAAGTAAAAAGATCTGTATAAACCTATGCATCCGATTCCCCCCAAGATAATAATAACAAGATATCTATAGAATGTCTATTATCAGTGGGAATAAAACTAGTAGATCTGTCTTTGAAGTGCAGGGTCAGGATACCCCTGTTGATGAGAGTTATAATAGTCCATGGGTTGTATATTACTTTTAATTTGTTCTACGATGCTAACAATAAACCGCCATTTCATTCTAACCAACTTGTCTTCGCCAATCATGCCTTTTGGTGGATTTTCAAAAGGTGAAGCATCAGAAAAGGCCTTGCCTGGAGCAGAATCTATACCTGCCACACCAGAGCTTTTTATTACACTCATCCTAAGGAAATTACCATCCTTGTCCATTACAGCTTCTATCTCTGTTATATAATCTCTTTTACCCAAATTAGCTCTAACATCTGGGTGCGTATTTATGTAATCATTTATATTTTGATTCCATAAAAATACGATTGAATCCTCTACTCTCTTATAAAAAGAATAATAGATAAATTCAGCAGTATTTAACGACGTTATCTCGCCGTCTTGTACCCCTGGTAGATAGTCATAAGTACTTGACTCTCTACTTTGAGAATAATTTTTGCCTTTATCGCCATCACTAGCTTTTATAGTCTTTTTCTTCTTAATATAGCTACCAATAACGTCATCTAGATCCTTTTTTAATATACCTTGAACAGTTTTTATTTTTTTATTAAATGGTTTACCCCATAGACGAGCTCTTGTTTCCGCATTTACTCTTTTATTAACGTTACTTAAAAACCTTGCATTGGGATTAGCTTCTTTGTCACCTGGTTCATTTTCTACTGAGACAACTTGTCTTTCCACACCTTCTGGCCCAACTACGTAGACATCTACAGGTTTTTCTGTCAAAAGAGGAATACTTTTTATAAAAAGGGTATCTCCAACAAATAAATATATTATTAAAAAATGTATCGCGATGGATAAAACAATAAACTCAATAAATTGAATTTTATCTTTTTTCCCTCGAACTTTAGTCATAATAAATTCTCTCTAAATAGAGCCCGTACGCTGGGGCTGTAATCCCGGCTGTTTTTCTGTCCTTTGATGCAAGCATCACTTTTATATCTTTCGGTTCAAATCTTCCTCTGCCAACCTCCACTACTGTTCCAATAATGTTACGAATCATTTGTTTTAAAAAGCCACTACCTGTAAAACTGATCTTTATTATATCTCCCCTATCAACCATAGAAATCTCATATATCTCCCTTATCGTCGTTTTTGCAGAACTTCCTGAGGCCATAAAGGACCTAAAATCCTGTTTTCCTTTAAAATATTCTAATGATTCCAGCATTTTTTCTTTGTTGATCTTATATTTTACCCACCAAACCCTGTTGATCCTGAAGGGATTCCTTACAGCATTATTATCTATTAGATAAAAGTATGTTTTTTTATTAGCTTTTCTTGGATTAAAATCCTCAGAAACTTCTTCAACATTTTTTATAACGATATCCTGGGGTAATTGAGTGTTTAACATTTTTTGAATTTCAACAGCCTTATAATCAGATCTACAACTAAAACAGGCAATCTGGGCAAGAGCATGAACTCCAGAGTCTGTACGGCTAGCATATCGCAAAACTATTTTCTTATTAAAAACTTTAGAAAGTAAGTCTTCTATCGTACCCTGTATGGTTTTAAAACTAGGCTGTACCTGCCATCCACAGTATTCTGTTCCAACATAAGAAACAGTCATTTTATATGATCTAATATTCATAAGATTAAAAGCTTATGCAATCTTAATATTTTTTTTATTCTTTCTATTCTTAATAAACAAGGAAACTAAACCTTTATATATATACGATAATAAGCCCTGCGTTATATATAGGATACAAAGAGCAAAAATAACTATCTGTGGATTAATAGCAACTATCACCAACAAAAGTAAAAAGAGTATCATATTATTAAAGGATTTATTTTTTATGGTACTTTCTGGTTTTTTATAGCTCTTATAGTTTATAGAACTAACCATAAGCAGAGATACTAAAATTATAAGTGAGAGCAACCAGTAGTGCCCATCGTAGCTTATTCTTAATTCTTTCAGAAACAAATAACAGGAAGCAAGGGTCGCTGCAGCTCCTGGTATTGGTAATCCAACAAAATATTGAGGATCTCGAGTTAAAGAGATAACATTAAACCTTGCTAATCTTAAAGCACCACACGCCACGAACAGGAAAGCAGCCAACCAGCCAAGCCTTGGTATATCAACTAAATAAGACATGTAGACTAGAATAGCTGGAGCAACACCAAAAGAGACAAGGTCAGAGAGGGAATCATATTCTTTGCCAAAATCACTAACACCTTTAATTAGCCTGGCAACTCTTCCGTCTACCATATCAAAAAGTGTAGCGATCAATATTAGGTAAGAAGCAAAGATAAAATTACCTTTTAAACTACTTATAATTGAGAAAAAACCACAAAAAAGATTACCTGTAGTAAAAAGATTCGGAAAAACAAGTATTGATGTGTCTCTGATTTTCTTTTTTCTTTCTTCCCTGTTCATAAGTAAAACCCCTTAACTTATAATAAGTGTTTTTCCTGTAACTTCTTTGGGTATGTTCAAACCCATGTAGTCCAATATCGTTGGCATTATATCAGCTAATTTACCCTCGCGAAGGTTAATCTTTGTTGTTTTACCTGGATTTATTACAACAAACCTAACGTCATTCGTTGTATGAGCGGTGTGCGGAGAATTCAATTCCTTCATTTTTTCTGCATTTCCGTGATCTGCCGTCAAAAAGACTGTTCCACCCTTCTCTATTATTTTTTTAGTAATAACACCTACACAGCTATCAACAGTCTCTATAGCTTTTACTGCTGCTTCAAAAATACCCGTATGACCAACCATGTCGCAATTTGCATAGTTAACCACTATAAAGTCGTACACATCCTTATCTATCTCTTTAATCAACCTGTTCGTTACTTCAATGGCACTCATTTCAGGCTTAAGATCATAAGTTGCTACATCTCTTGGAGAATCAATTAAAGCCCTGTCTTCTCCACTAAAAGGTTCTTCTCTTCCTCCATTAAAGAAAAAAGTAACGTGAGCATATTTTTCTGTCTCTGCTATTCTCAGTTGTCTAAGACCATTACTAGATATTACTTCTCCAAATATATTGTTCAAGTTTTGTTTTGGAAAAGCTACTGGTAGTTTGAATTTCTCATCATACTCCGTCATACAAAGGTAATATGATATTTTAGGTTTTGACCTTCTTTCAAATCCAGAGAAAGTTTCTAATGTAAGTGAATTAGTTATCTCTCTGGCTCTATCTGCTCTGAAATTATAAAAAATAACAACATCACCATCAGAGATAAGAGAATTTTTATCAAAGCAAGCAGGTTCTATAAACTCATCCCCTATATTGTTTGCATGGCTTTTCTTTAGGTATTCTATTGGATCCTCTTCTGAGAAAGGAACACCAATGGTCATTGCATTATAGGCTTTTTCTACCCTGTCCCATCTATTATCCCTATCCATTGCAAAGTATCTACCAGACAAACATCCTATTCTTCCGTTATTATATTTTGTAAAAAAGCCAAAAAGTTCTTTTAAAAAGCGAGAGCCTATCTTTGGCGCTGTGTCTCTACCATCAAAAAATGGATGAACAACTAGATCTTTAAAATTAAGCTTGTTTGATAAAGAGATTAATGCTTCTACATGGTTTATGTGAGAATGAACCCCTCCGTCAGAAAGTAAACCAAGAAGATGTAGCTTAGATTTATTTTTTTTAGCCTTTTCAAACGCATTCAAGATATTTTCATTATTAAAAAATTCGCCATCTTCTATAGCTTTGTCTATCCTAGTAAGATCCTGATAAACAACTCTTCCAGCTCCTATATTTAAGTGTCCTACTTCTGAATTTCCCATAAATCCTTTCGGAAGACCAACATCAAGTCCGCTACATTTGATAAATGTATTTGGGTAATCGTTTATCAATCTGTCTAAATTAGGAGTTTTTGCGCTATAAATAGCGTTATCTTCTTTGTTAGGATTATAACCCCAGCCATCAAGTATCATGAGCATTATAGGTTTCTTCATTATTTATTTTTCTCCAAAATTATATCTTTCTAAAAAACAAGTATCCCGAGAACACAGAAAATAAAATATTGGCTATCCACACAGACAAAATTGGATTTATCATTCCTTTTGATCCAAGACTTGTAGAAGCTATATATATTACCCAATAAAAGACCATAACTGTGAAGCTAAGTATTCCTGCACCATGATGCATATTTCTACTAGTTGTGTTGCCAAAAGTTATTCCCAAAAAGCCAAATATTAAACAAGCAAAAGGTATAGCAAATCTTCTATGGAATTCAACGTTCATTTTGTTATACCAGATCTTATCTTTCTTGATTTCTGCTTTTTTTATTTGGTCCTTTAACTCAGAATACGTCAATGATGGTGGATTAGGGTTCATGTCACCAACAGAACTACCTTCGTAAAGTACTATCTTATATTCATTAAAACTAGCCCTTCTGTACTTATCTACTGATTCTCTAAGGAATGTTATGTATCCTTCATACAACAACAACTCTGTTTTCTTGCTAAGATCCTCAATCTCTATTTTTGCTTTCTTTGCTGTAATAACAACTGGGTTATCTTTGTCTCTCTCATCATATATAAATAATTTTTTCATTATTCCATGCTCAGAATCTATTTCCGTGGCATACAACATAAAATCTTTGATTATAGAATCATTAAAAAAACCTTCTCTAAGTTGAATTGTAGCATTTGTAGAGCCCACCTTGTGAAGTGTATTTTCAAAATTTCTGTTACCCCATGGCCCTTCATAAAAAGAAACATAAAATGTTATCACAGACGCTATAAGTGAAACAAAAAGCACGGGTGCCATTAGTTGATATATTGATATTCCAGAAGCCTTAAACGCTGTTATTTCATTATCTCCGGATAATCTGCTAAAGACCAAGAGCACACTAAACAAAAACGACACTGGCACTGTTATAGGTAAAAAAGCAACAACAAGGTAATAAACCAGTTTAAATACTACAAAAAAATCGACACCATGGACTACCATGAACTCAATAAATTTTAACAATTGGAACATTATCAAAATAAAAGTAAAAACCACTACGCCCATTATGAATGGCCATAATAGTTCTTTAACTATGTACCTGTAGCTGGTAAATAACATTTTTTTAGAGCATTGGAACTTTCATGCTCTTTGCCCCCACAGCTATCTTTTTAGCTATTTCATAACCAGCATCTGCATGCCTTGCAACACCCATACCTGGATCACTATTTAAAACCCTTATTAGTCTCTTCTCTGCTTCTTTGGTTCCATCTGCAACAATTACCATTCCAGCATGTAATGAATATCCTATTCCAACACCACCACCATGATGAAAGCTAGTCCATGAAGCACCATTTACAGAGTTTATCGCAAAATTAAGTATCGCCCAGTCAGCAATAGCATCACTTCCATCTAACATTTTTTCTGTTTCTCTATTAGGAGAAGCAACACTACCACAATCCAAATGGTCCCTACCTATTACTATCGGTGCTTTAACTTTTCCTGTTCTAACAAGCTCATTAAAAAGTATTCCGGCTTTTTCTCTTTCTCCATAACCTAACCAACATATTCTGGCTGGTAATCCTTGAAAAGGTATTTTTTTAGCAGCCATATCAAGCCACATGTGCATTTTAATATTATCTGGAAATAATTCTTTTAAAGCTGTATCTGTTACTTTTATATCCTCTGGATCACCAGAAAGAGCTACCCATCTAAAAGGTCCCTTACCTTCACAAAACAATGGACGGATATATCTTGGAACAAATCCTTCAAAATCAAAAGCATTTTTGACGCCTGCTTTTACAGCCTGTGCCCTTATGTTATTACCATAATCAAAAACTTCAGCACCTAATTTTTGCATATCAAGCATGCTACTTACATGTTCACCCATAGTTCTTATTGATTCTGTTTTATATTTTTCTGGATCTTTTTTTCTTAATTCCAAGGCTTGTTCGAAAGTAATTTTATTTGGTACATATCCAGTAAGTTCGTCGTGTGCAGAGGTTTGGTCTGTAACTATATCTGGTATCATTTTTCTTTCTACAAGACGTCTGTAAAGATCGGCTGCATTACCATGATAACAAATAGAAATATTTTTCTTTTCTTTTTTATAAGCAAACGCCTTATCTATTGATTCGTCGATATCAGTCACAACTTCATCAAGAAACCCCTGCTTTAATCTCTTGTTTATTCTACTTATGTCAACTTCTGCACCAAGGTATGTTGCTCCACCCATTGTTGCAGCAAGAGGCTGAGCACCACTCATTCCTCCCATTCCACCAGACAGAACTAAAATGCCATAAAGATCCTGTTTATTAAAAGCTTGCTTAGCAGCCTGCATAAAAGACTCATACGTTCCTTGTATTATCCCCTGTGATCCTATGTATATCCAAGAGCCTGCTGTCATCTGTCCGTACATGATCAGTCCTTTCTTTTCAAGTTCATCAAAGTAAGACCAGTCGGCCCATTTTGGAACGATATTAGAATTTGCTATGATCACACGTGGTGCATCTTTGTGTGAAGGAAACACAGCTACTGGTTTTCCAGATTGAACAAGTAATGTTTCTTCATCACTTAGAGTTTTTAGTGTCTCGACTATTTTGTCATAACACTCCCAATTCCTTGCAGCCTTACCTCTTCCACCATAAACAATTAAATTATTAGGATCTTCTGCTACTTCAGGATCAAGATTATTCATCAACATCCGTAAGGCAGCTTCCTGTATCCAACCCTTACATGTTAGTTTATTACCTCTATCTGCTCTTATAAGTCTACTCAACGTTGACCTCCGCTAATATTTTATTACTCTTTATCAGCTGTTTAATTTTATTGATATCTCCAGAAATAACTCTATCCTCTAGTAAAGAAGGGACTTCTGCTCTTACTAGATCAATAACTTTGGAAAGTGATTTTGAGGTCTCTAATGGTTTTCTTTGTTCACATGCTTCTACTGCTGCCATAAGCTCTATAGCAAGTATAGTCTCAATATTATCTAGAACTTGAATAAATTTTCTGGCTCCAGTAGCACCCATACTAACATGATCTTCTTTATTATTACTTGTTGGTATACTATCTACACTAGATGGATATGAAAGAACTTTATTCTCGTTAACTAGTGCAGCAGAAGTATATTGAGCGATCATAAAGCCACTATTAATACCACTGTTCCTTACAAGATACGCTGGGAGTCCACCGTTAAAAGAAGGTGTAAGTATTTTATCAACGCGCCTTTCACTAATACTTCCTATTTCTGACATTGCTATTGTTGCAAAATCTAAAGCAAGCGCTATTGGCTCACCATGAAAATTTCCTCCAGAAACTATAACGTCATCAAATACCAGAGGATTATCTGTAACTGAATTTATTTCAGTTTCCACAACTTTTCGAAGATATGCAATTGCATCTCTTACAGCGCCATGAACTTGTGGTATACATCTTAATGAGTAAGGATCCTGAACTCTGTTACAGTCAAAGTGTGACTCTGCTATTTTACTACCCTTTGAAAGTTCAGTAATATTTTTGGAAACGATCATCTGACCATTATGAGGTCTTATCTTGCTTATTCTAATATCAAAAGGCGCAAAAGTTCCTTTAACACCGTCAATCGTGAGAGCAGAAATAATATCAGCATGTTTTAAAAGAGACTCAGCATGTATCAAACCAAGGTTACCAAAAGATGCCATAAATTGTGTTCCGTTTATCAAGGCAAGACCTTCTTTCGCCTCAAGTTCTAATATTTTACCACCAAGCTGTTTTATAATTTCATGTGATTTTTTAATCTCACCCTTATACAAAACTTCGCCTTCTCCCATTAAACATAATGTAAGATGCGCAAGAGGAGCAAGATCTCCGCTGGCACCAACAGATCCTTTTTCTGGTATAAGTGGAGTAATGTCATTGTTTAAAAAGAAAAGAAGAGAGTTTATAACTTCTAGCCTAACACCGCTAAAACCTAAACTAATATTATGTGCTCTTAAAAGCATCATTGCGCGCGCATATTCCTTATCAATATTTTTGCCAACACCAGCACAGTGAGATCTTATAAGATTAACCTGAAGTTGCTTTAGGCCTTCTTTTTCTACTTTTACATCGCTCAGAGAACCAAAACCTGTATTGATACCATAAACAGCACTATTACTAGCTAAGACTTCTTCAACTCTTTTTCTGCTTTTTATGATATCTGGCATAGCACCAGGATCAAGCTCAACTTTGATATTTGAATTTAAAGCAACAGCACAAACGTCTTCAGGTCTAATTTTTTTCCCTATTTCTACTTTTTTCATTTAACACCTTTTAGTAATAATCTTTTTACTGCCTGTGTCGGTTCAGGATCAGCAAAAACTGCATTTCCTGCAACAACAAGTTCAGCTCCAGCACTAACATACTCATGTATGTTATCTTCAGTAACTCCGCCATCAACCTCTATTATAAAATTAAACCCTTTTTCTTTTTTTACATTCTTTAATTCTTTAATCTTATTTAGAGTGGACGGAATTAATTTTTGACCACCAAAACCAGGCTCTACGCTCATAACTAGTACTAGATCAATGTCCTTATAATATTTAGATATCATATCCAATGAAGTGCCAGGTTTAATGGAAAGACCAACTTTAACCCCACTGCTTTTTACTTCCTTGATTATCTTATCTAAAACATTAGTGGCCTCAACATGTACCGTGATGATGCTGGCTCCAGCCTTTATGAAATCGTTTATATATTTTTCTGGGTCTTTGATCATAAGGTGCACATCAAGCTCTAGCTTTGTAACTTTCTTTATCGATTTAACAACAGGAGCACCAATTGTAATGTTTGGAACAAACTGCCCGTCCATTACATCTATGTGAAGGTACTGAACGCCATTTGTTTCTACTTTTCTTATTTCATCACCTAGTTTCGCAAAGTTTGCAGAAAGTATTGATGGTGCTATTGTGAACATTATTCAAACCTCATGCCTTTTTTTAGATCGTATCCATTAAGGAATTCAGACACTGTCATTTCTCTTTTACCAGATGGTTGGACCTTTTCAACCAAAAGAGCACCGTCAGAAGTTTTTACAAAAAAACAATTGGATTTCTTTTCTATAAATATGACAGAACCAACCGGTTTATCTTTGTCTTCAGCATCTACATCTTTAATTGGTTTTGTTTTTATGATCTTGATAGAAACCCCATTTATTTTGGTCTCCGCTACGGGCCATGGATAAAGTGCTCTTACCATATTATGAATGGTTTCTGCCTCTTTATTCCAATCTATAAACCTTTCTTTACTATCTATTTTTTCTGCATATGTAGGCTCAATAGCTAAACTTGATTGTAATACTGGGATAATTTTACCTTGTAGATACAATGGCATAGACTCTATTAGAAGCTGAGCTCCATCTTTCGCAAGCGTCCATGTTAGGCTTTCTGTTGTATCATCTACTGTTATTGGTAGTCTTTTTTCAGCGATGATATCTCCTGCGTCCATTTCTTTAACAAGTTTCATTATACTGATACCTGTTTCTTTTTCACCATTCATTATTGCTCTGGCAACAGGTGCTGCTCCTCTATATTTTGGAAGTAAGGAAAAATGAACATTGATACATCCATTTTTGGGATATTTTAAAAAATATGTTGGTAGATACAGACCATAAGCAACAACTATAGCTAGATCTATCTCTCCATATTTCTGAATTTCTTCAAAAAAAACCCGATCGAAAACCTTACTCTGTAGAACATCTAAACCCAATGATCGTGCTTTATCTTTAACAGCCGGGGCACTCATTTTTCTTCCACGGCCAGATTCCTTATCTGGCTGTGTAGCAACCCATTTTACATTAAACCCTTTATTAAAAAGTTCTTGTAGAATATGTGCAGATATTTCTGGAGTACCTAAAAAACCTATATTCATAGATTATATCCTAAAGGTTTTTACCTTTTAAGAGCCTGTTTTTTACTATGGTTCTTTTTACCATTGGAAGCCGATCTATAAACAATTTACCATCAAGATGGTCATACTCGTGCTGTATTACTATAGAAAGCAGTCCATCTGTCGTTATTTCTTTCTTTTCATAGTGTTCATCGTAGTATTCAATTGTTATCGTCTCAGCTCTTTTTACTTCTTCGTAAACACCTGGAACACTAAGACAGCCCTCTTCATAGACAACTGTCCCCTCTTTTTCTATTATCTTTGGATTTATAAATACAAGAAGCTTACCTGGTGTTCTTGATATAACTTCACCTTCATCATCTTTTTCTATTTTTTGCTCAACATCTATTAAAAATAATCTTTTTGAAACACCAACTTGAGGAGCGGCAAGCCCTATACCATTTGATTCATACATAGCCTTGGCCATTTCCTTTATTAATTCTGGTATAGATTTTTTTTCAGATTCTTTACTAAGATTATACGCTGTGGCTATTTTTCTTAATATATTATTTGGGAAAGTTAATATCTGCATATATAAACCCCTATCTCCTTTTAAAAATCTTTTGACCAAGATAATAAAAGATAACCGACATAATAAAACCTGCTATTACATCAACAACATAATGTTGTTTAACAGTAAGTGTCGACAGGCTTATTAAAACAGCCCAGATCATAAAGAAAGGAAACAAGTTCTTTTTTTCTTTTATAAAACCATACCCGCCTAGAAAAGTCATCGCAACATGTATGCTTGGACAAGCATTACCTGGAGAATCTGAAGAGTGCAAAAGCTGCAGGAAGAACCCAGTAAAACCCGAATATTCTACCTGTGGTCTTGGGTATGTAGTAGGAAAAATAAAAAAGATAAACATAGAGACAAATAACAAAAATATCTGTGAATAATATATCTTATTCATGTTGTCTCGATCACTAAGCAAAATAAAAGCTACACCTATAAAAACATAATCAGAAATATAAACCCACACAGTCCAGTCTATAAAAGGTATTAATTTCTCGAAGCTAAACAGATGTAGATATGAGGGAGTAAATATATTTATATGATTGGGTAACATATAAAAAATAATAAACGCTAGTATGCCCAAAGGGCCTACCCATTTTTTCTGATCATTCCTAAAAAATCTAAGTTCCATAACACCAATTACCTATATGAATTTACTTGTTTTTAAGATATATACATATTAGTGAAAAAAAGAAAGAAAAAGAAAGCTGGACAGGCTGCTGTCGAATATATGCTTATCCTTGCTATGGTTGTGACCATTATCATATGGGGATTTGGTTACATAAAATGCTCACTTCATGGTGTATGGGTAAAAATGGCATGCGACGTAATATACCCTTATCCTTATAAACTAGTAGATGACAAAAAAGAGTACTGTGAACCTATATCTAAATGTTTCGATTTATAGTTTTTTGTTAATAATTCGATACGTCAACCAGCCGATAATAAAGAAAGAAAGGATAAACAAGAGACCTCTAAAAGTATTGTTATACCTGTTCTTCGGATCTACCACAAATTTTTGCTTACTCTGGTCATCTATGACAATTTTATTGTCTATATTATTCGAGTTCTTAACATCACTTGTCTTTTCTGTATCAGCTTTTTCATTAGTAGAGCCGATATTGAGCAGGTAGGACCCTGTTAAAGCATCAACGTTTTTGGTAATAGAATATTTAGAGCCAAACACCCTTAAGTTCTGTGTATCAAGCTCTCTATCATCTATGTAGTTATAGACTTTGGCTTTAATCTCACCTTCTGCTGTTGATGATAAATTCACAGAGATGTAAATATCCTCGCTTTTTAGTGGTGCAAGAACACCGCTGTAAACTTTTTTTCCATCAATTACAGAAAGTCCATTACTTGGTACATCTATAAACATCTGATATTTTGCTTCTTCTATACTCCTTGAACTTATACTAACCTTAATAAACTGGGTCATGTGGCCATCTAGCTCTTTTTTCTGAGACTCAAAATTAACACTAAATGGATTTGTAACAGCTTTTAAATTAAGGCAAAAAAACACAGACAAGGTAAGCAAAAAATTTCTTTTATTAATTAAAAACAACATCAAAAACCTCTCTTATATTCTTAACTTTCGTAACACCTAAATCAGTTTCTGTTTTTTTCATTTTTGATTTTGCGTCTACATAGTCCTGATAAGGAATAATGGCTGATTTAAAGCCAATACGTTCTGCTTCGTTAATTCTTTCAACTATCCTAGGAATTTTTCTTACTTCTCCAGTCAAACCAACCTCACCTATTATAAAAAAATCATTATTTAATTTCTTGCCAAGATAGCTTGAGGCAATTGCGGTCATAACTGCAAGGTCTAAGGCTGGTTCCTGTGTCTTAAGCCCTCCAACGATATTAACAAAAAGATCTAAATTTGAAAAATTGTAGTGAAAATATTTTTCCATTATAGCCAAGAGCATCGCAACTCTATTGGCTTCATATCCAACGACTGTTCTTCTTGGCATAGCCAGATAAGAAGTTGTCATTAATGATTGTATCTCTATTAATATTGGTCTGCTTCCTGTGATTATACCTCCAACCACTGAACCTGGCTGGTCAATACTTCTTCCTGATAGAAAAAATGATGACGGGTTTTCTACATCATCAAGCCCTGTTGATTTCATTTCAAAGATACCTATTTCATTACTAGGACCGAATCTATTTTTAATGGTCCTCAATACTCTGTAGTTCATGTTCTCTTCGCCTTCAAAATATATGACGGCATCGACCATGTGCTCTATAAGTTTAGGACCAGCAATCATGCCTTCTTTGGTTACATGACCAATTAAAAACGTCGAGATATCTCTGGATTTTGTTAGTTCCATTATATTGCCAACAGTCTGTCTGAGCTGAGAAAAACTACCCATAGGCGATTTTAGTTCTTCATCATAAATAGCCTGTATCGAATCTATTATTACAAGCGTTGGAGATAGATCATTTATAGTACCTAAGACTTTGTAAAGCGATGTCTCAGATGCTACTAAAAGATTCTCTGCTTTTATATTAAGTCTTTCTGCCCTTAACTTAACCTGCTCTAAGGATTCTTCTCCTGTAATATATAGGACTTTCTGATCTTTAATTTTACAAACTCTATCTGCTAATTCAAGCAAGAGCGTTGATTTTCCTATTCCTGGCTCACCACCAACAAGCATGGATGCACCCCTAACGATTCCTCCACCTAGAACTCTATCTAGTTCTTTGCTACCGGTGGATATCCTTGGAGTACTGGAAAGTCCAACGTCAGATAATTTAAAGACGTTAGAAGATTTAATTCCTTTCTTTACCTTTATACTTTCTTCTTTTATTTCTACAACGGTGTTCCACTCGTTGCATTGGAAACAGCGACCTTCCCATCGTGTGAATTTTTGACCACAGGACTGACATTCGTACATATAAACACTGTTCTTTCCCATAGCTGACTTATATAGCTTGTTTTAGTGCTTTAATAAATATATAAAACCTCATATGTTAAAACAGACTAACAAGCTCTTAATATCAGAAGTCTTTTGCTCAATACAGGGGGAAAGTTCCTATACAGGGCGTCCTACTATTTTTATACGACTATCTGGCTGTAACTTACGCTGTTCAATTTGTGATACAAAGCATGCACTTCAGAACGGCAAACTTTTATACACTAGTGAAATAGTAAAAATAATAAAGACCTTAAAAATGCCATATGTGTGTATAACAGGAGGAGAGCCATTAATACAAAAAGATGAATTGCTTGCTCTTATTAAAAAAATAAAGACTTGTAAAAAGAGTATATCAATAGAAACAAATGGATCTATCTTAGTCGATAAAATACCAAGCTATGTAAAAAAAGTACTTGATGTTAAGACACCATCAACTAAAGAGTCTGGTAGTTTTAATATTAAAAACCTAAAACATCTTACAAAAAATGATGAACTAAAGTTTGTAATATCAGATAAAAAAGATTTTGATTTTTCTATAAGATTTATAAACAAACACAAAAAATCACTATCAGGTGTTCAGTTACTATTCTCACCAAATTTAAAGATAAAAGCACTTCCAATAGAACTTTCAAGATGGATACTCACCAGTGGTCTGGATATAACGTTCCAACCACAGATACACAAATTAATTAAAGAAAAGCCAATATATTTATTTAAACAGTAACGTTGTCACCGATAGAACCAAGTTCTGCTTTAAGGTCATCATATCTTGATGTAACAGCATCATATTCAGTATTATCAAGAATCTCTGTTAAGAGTTTGTTCTCAACAGTTTTTAACTCGTTACTGATTTTGCCAAAATCCAGCTCTGATACTGGTTTTATATTATCTGCTATAATCGTTACTTTTCTGCCTTCAGAGACCTCTGCTGTTCCACCATAGACAACATATTTTTCTACACCATCAATGGTCATTGGACCTTTATCCATTAAACAAATCATGTCTATATGGCCCGGTAATATAAACAGCTCGCCAACAGTAGAAGGAATAGATAAAGAGAAACTCTCTCTATTGCTTATTATCTGTCCATTAGGTGAAACTATATCAATTTTAAGCAACGCCATCTTCCTTCATTTTATTTGCTTTCTCTATAACCTCTTCAATTGTTCCAGCCATAAGGAAAGCCTGCTCTGGCAGATGGTCGTGCTTACCTTCACATATTTCCTTAAAGCCCTTAATAGTGTCTTCCATTTGAACATAACGACCTGCTACGCCGGTAAACTGCTCTGCTACAAAGAATGGCTGTGATAAGAATTTTTGCAATCTTCTAGCTCTGTTTACTGCAACCTTATCTTCTTCGCTCAATTCGTCCATACCTAATATTGCTATGATGTCTTGAAGATCTTTATACCTTTGAAGAATTCTCTTAACACTTTGAGCAACGTTATAATGTTCATCCCCTACATATTCAGGTGATAATATTGTAGAACTTGAAGTCAGCGGATCAACTGCCGGATAGATACCAAGCTCAGAGATAGCTCTTGAAAGTTCTGTCGTAGCATCTAAATGCGCAAAGGTTGTAGCAGGTGCTGGATCTGTGTAGTCGTCTGCTGGAACATATATCGCCTGTATTGACGTTATTGATCCTTTATTTGTTGATGTGATTCTTTCTTGTAATTCCCCCATTTCTGTACCAAGTGTCGGCTGATATCCAACTGCTGATGGTATTCTCCCCAATAGAGCAGAAACTTCCGATCCTGCCTGAGTAAAACGGAAGATGTTGTCTATGAATAAAAGAACGTCCTGTCCTTCTTCATCTCTAAAATATTCAGAAACAGCTAGTGCTGATAAAGCAACTCTTGCTCTTGCTCCAGGCGGCTCATTCATCTGTCCGTAGACGAGCGCTGTTTTATCTATAACGCCAGATTGTTTCATTTCTAACCAAAGGTCATTACCTTCTCTTGTTCTTTCTCCAACACCACCAAAGACAGAAAAACCTCCATGTTCAGTCGCGATATTATGTATAAGCTCCATTATGACGACTGTTTTTCCAACTCCTGCTCCACCAAACAAACCGATCTTTCCACCTTTCCTGTAAGGTTCTAAAAGATCTATGACTTTTATTCCTGTATGAAGTATTTCAACTTTTACATTCTGTTCTTCAAGATTTGGAGAACTTCTGTGTATCGGATAGAACTTATTTGATTTCACTGGACCCATCTGATCCACTGGCTCACCTATAACATTTATTATTCTTCCCAATACTTCTCTACCAACTGGAACCTTTATCATTTCTCCAGTATCAAGAACTTTCATTCCTCTGACCAAGCCATCAGTAGAATCCATAGCGATGGTCCTTACTGTGTTATCTCCAAGATGCTGTGCAACTTCTACTGTCAAGTTCCACTCCTTGTCAGATATAGCTGGGTTTGTTATTTTTAATGCACTATAGATCTCTGGAAGTTTTCCCGAAGAAAAAATAACGTCCACAACAGGTCCTATAACCTGTTTTATAGATCCATTTTCAATTGTTCCCTTAGATTGAGCCATTTTATCCCTCCGAAATATTTTAACCGTTCTCCAATGCTTCTTTACCGCTAACTATTTCCATTAACTCTGTCGTGATCGCAGCCTGTCTTTGTCTGTTATATTTTAAGGAAAGTTTTTTCATCATATCTTCTGAATTCCTTGTAGCATTATCCATTGCGGTCATTCTTGCTCCATGTTCACTAGCAACGCTTTCCAGTAATATCCTAAGGACCTCTATTCTTACATACTTAGGTAAAAGTTTTTTTATTATCAGATCTTTATCTGGCTCATACAAGAACTGATCAAAGCTTTGTTCCACAATATGGTCTGGTGGAATAATAGGGAACATCCTTTCAACTACTATTTTTTGAGTCATAGCTGATTTAAACTCATTGTATATAACGACTAAAGAATCAAAATCACCTTCAACATAATTATCAATTAACCTGTCTGCTATATAAGACGCCGAATCATAATTTGGATGAACATCCAATCTGTAGTTATCTCCAATGTTCTTGTATCTCTTCTTAAAATATTCGTATGCCTTTCTACCTGCAAAATCAAAAACGGTGTTTTCTTCATTTAGTCCAGCTTCTTTAAAATAAGCTTCTGCTTTTTTTATTATGTTCCAATTGTAAGAACCGCAAAGACCTCTGTCTGATGACACTATTAGTATTCTTGTTTTCTTTATCTCTCTTGTTATTAAAAGAGGATGAGTAAAAACATCCATTCTGTCTTTCATGGCATTTAAGAGTTCTACAACCTTATAAGCATAAGGCCTCGTCTGAAGAAGTGAATCCTGACTTCTTCTAAGCTTAGAAGCAGAAACCATCTTCATAGCTTTGGTTATCTGCTTTGTACTTTTAACTGTAGAAATTCTTTTTCTAAGATCCCTTAAATTTGCCATACTAAAACCTTACTTCTTTGGTTTAAACAATTTCACAAATTCTGTGATTGCTTCGTTCATTTTTTTCTTAAGACCATCATCAAGCTGTTTTTTCTCTTTTATCTCTGTAAGTATGTTGGAGTATTTACCTTCAATAAAGCTTACTAGTTCTTTTTCAAAACTACCTATTTCGTCTAGAGTACACTCATCTACAAAACCATTTATAGTTGCATAGATTATTAAAACCTGCTTTTCAACAGAGACAGGCGAATATTGGCCTTGCTTTAATATAGCCATTAGCCTTTGTCCTCTATCCAACTGTTTCTTTGTTGCTTTATCAAGATCTGAACCAAATTGAGAAAAGGCAGCTAATTCTCTATATTGAGCTAAAGTTATTCTCAACATACCAGCAACCTGCTTCATCGCCTTGATCTGTGCGTTACCACCTACTCTGGATACTGATATACCAGGGTTAACGGCAGGTCTTTGACCTGAGTTGAATAAATCTGCTTCAAGATATATTTGCCCGTCGGTAATAGAGATAACGTTTGTAGGTATGTAAGCAGAGACGTCTCCTGCCTGAGTTTCTATTATGGGAAGTGCGGTTAAACTACCGCCACCTTTTTCTTTGCTCATTTTTGCGGCTCTTTCAAGCAGCCTTGAGTGACAATAGAAAATATCGCCTGGATATGCTTCTCTTCCTGGCGGTCTTCTAAGTAACAATGATAACTGTCTATAAGACTGTGCTTGTTTTGTTAGATCATCATATATCAATAAAGCATGCATTCCGTTGTCTCTATAATATTCTCCCATTGCACAACCTGCATATGGTGCTAAATATTGCAAAGGAGCTGGTTGAGAAGCTGTAGCACTAACTACAGTTGTATATTCCATTGCACCTTCTGCTTTAAGTTTATCTATAACTGTTGCAACCGTAGATTGTTTCTGTCCTATAGCGACATATATGCAATACACGCCCTGTCCCTTCTGGTTTATTATTGTATCTATAGCTATAGCTGTTTTTCCAGTCTTTCTATCGCCGATTATTAACTCTCTTTGTCCTCTTCCTATTGGTATCATTGAGTCTATCGCTTTTATTCCTGTTTGAAGAGGTTCACAAACTGGTTGACGATAAACTATACCAGGAGCTTTTTCCTCTATTCTTCTTGTTTCCTTAGTATTTATAGGACCTTTTCCGTCTAGAGGAAAACCAAGTGAGTCAACTACTCTGCCAAGAAGTTCTTTACCAACTGGAACTTCTATTATCCTTCCAGTTCTTTTTACTATATCGCCTTCTTTAACTGCTTCATTATCACCGAATATAACAACACCCACGCTATTCTCTTCCAAATTTAAGACCATTCCATAAACATCATCTGTAAATTTAACAAGTTCTCCAGTCATGGCATTATCTAAACCATATATTTTTGCAACACCATCACCTACGTTAAGAACTGTACCTGCCTCAGCAATATCCAGCTTTTTACTAAAGTGCTCGATCTGCTGTTTAATTAATCTACTTATCTCATCTGATCTCAATTGTTCCATTTTCCTAACTCCTGTTAAGTTCTACTTCTATCTGTTTAATGTGATTAGCTAGAGAGTAATCAATATAGTGTGTACCCATCAAGGTGGTAAACCCTGCCATAACAGAATCATCTTCTACAAACTCTGCTTCAACTTTTTTTCCAACAATACTAGAGATGGTACTTGTTATTTCATCCTGTCTTTTTTTATCAGGCGTTTTAGCTACCCTTATTTCTCCTCTAACCAAGTTGTTAAACTCATCTCTAAGCAATAAACAAGAAGCATATATTCCATATAAGTGATCAAATCTTCCGTTATTTATCGCAATAATTATAAAATTTAACAACAGTCGTTCTATTTTATTAGCAAAAGCTTCTTCTATTATAGAAATCTTATCTTTTTTATTTATTAACGGTGAATTCAGTTTTTTATATGTATCTGAACTCTTTGTACCAATAACAGACAAAAATAGATCAAAGTCGCTAAGTACTTTATCAACGAATTTTTGATCATATGTCTTTAGAACAAGGAAAAATCCATTTGCATATGAAGAAGAAATTCTTGATGGTATTATTTTTGTTCTTTTCATCTTAGCACCGGTTTTTTATCTTTAAAGACAGCGGAGTATTCATCAATATAGGAGTTCATAGCTACTTCATTAACCTGAGTTTTCAGTGTTTTTCTTGTTTCACTAATGACATTAGAAACAAAGTCTTTTTTTAGTTCGTTTTTAGCTCTTTTAAGCTCTGACTCACCCCTTTGTTCAGCATTTGTAGTAGTCATTTTTGCAATTCTTTGTGCATCATCAATCATTTTTTGAGCAAGAAGTTCTGAGTTATCCTTAACACTCTTTAAATAGGTCTTACCGTTTTCATTTATGTCTTCTAGTTTCTTTTTTGCCTCAGAAAGTTTTACAAATGATTGATTGCAGTATTCATCAGCTTCTTGACTTCTTTTTATAAAATCTTCTTTTCTGTTTTTAAGAGATGTCGCAACGTTTTTTCTAAGAATAAAGAACAAAAATGCAAGAAGAGCCAGCAGATTAATAAATGCATAGATCAATTGATGAACTGGCATTACCTAACCCCTACCTATTAATTTATTTTTTATACTATCGGATATAGGCCCCAATTCTTTGTTCAACTGTTGTTTTACTTCGTTAAAACTTTGTGAGATTTCTGTTTTTTTATCATTAATTATTATATCTGCCTTTTTACTAGCATCCCTCATGATGCTTTTAGCCTCTTTTTGTGCTTTTTCGGTTATAAGATCTCTAATGTTTTTTGCTTCTGTTTCATATTCATTCCATTTTAGCAAGAAAGCTTCATTAATTTTATCTTCATCCATCAAAGCCTCTTCAGCTTTTCTTCTCAAACCGAGCGTGCTCTCTCTTCTGGAAACAAAAATAGCCAGGATTGGCTTAAATAGCATTTTAGACATAAAAAAATACACAACTACAACAAGAATAAATTGTAGGTAGAAAGTATTATTTATACCTATCTGAGCAAAAATAGACCTAAGTAGTTCCATACGAGGTAGTGAAATATCACAAGAGGACTATGCTATCAATTGAAACTTTTTTAATTTACTATACAGTGTCGACCTTGGTATACCTAGCTCTTTGCTTGCCGTTGATATGTTATAATCACATCTAGAATAGGCATCCTCTATTAAACTCCTTTCCATATCCTCAAGTGTCATTTTTGACATTACTTCATAGTTAAGTTGTTTATTTACTCCAAGCATGCCCCAGGTAATTACTTTCTCACCATATAGGCTCTTTATTTTAGCTCTTTCTATGGCGTTCTTAAGTTCTCTAACGTTACCAGGCCAGTTGTGTTTAAATATTTCATCAATTGCACCTTTTGCAAATTTATAGTCTCCTGCAAAATATTTTATAAAGGCCTCTATGTCTTCTGGCCTTTCTCTAAGCGGAGGAATTCTTACGGTAAATCCTTCTATCCTATAATAAAGGTCCCTCCTGAATTTATTTTCTTGTATCATTTCAGCAAGATCTCTATTCGTAGCAAGCACTATCTTTGCATTATGAACATAAGCAGTGTCAGATCCTACAGGTTTAATTTCTTTATATTCTATGGCTCTTAATAGTTTCACTTGTCCTTTCAAGCTCATTTCCCCTATTTCATCCAAAAACAACAGTCCATTTCCAGCTTCTAAAAAAGCGCCTTTCCTATCACTTACGGCATCAGTAAAAGATCCTTTTTTGTGCCCAAAAAGCTCACTTTCTAGAAGAGAATCTGTCATGGCACCGCAGTTAACACAGGTGGAACCATCTCTATTGCCAACCTGCTTCATGACTCTGAAAAGTATTTCTTTACCACTACCACTCTCTCCACAAACACAAATAACATCTGCTGTAGCAGAATAGATAATACCCCATGAGATCGCTTCTAACATGTTATGACTTTTGGCTATAACACCTTTCAGCTCAACCCTAATACCTTCTACGTCTATTACGAGAAGATCTCCCTCATTCTTTAATACTTTAAACGATAGGTCCATTTTTATACCTCCAGTGTAGTAACATGGAGTTTTTGTACAGCAAATAATGGGCCAATTAATAAAACACAACAACAGCAACCTTTTATAGAAACAAAGGAATACTCTTTTTTCATATTTGAAATAAATAAATTTTCATTGTTGTGTTCTTAATTAATTATATTTGTTGTACTTTATTTTGAACAAATTCGAATTTATTATTGTTTAGTAAATTAACAGAATCTACCTCTGAAGACTTCAATACTATTCCCGTATTAATGTTCTTAAAGAGGTTGTCTGAGATTAAAAGATCCCTTGAATCTTTTAGGAATAACGCTTGCGTTTTCTGTTCAAAGATACAATTTGTTACAGTAATTGACGAAGATTCATTTATGATCAGTCTATCTGTATTTATACCTCGCACCATTATGTTCTTTGAATGATGAACAATGAGACTTTTAAGAGAATTATTACCTTCCACTACAATATCACTTGCGTCTCTTATAATAAATTTTTCTTCTGGTTTTTTTGGAATGATATTTATAATCAACTGACCATGATTTGTGGATTCACTCAAAACAAGGTCTAGTTCACTCTGGTTGCTTACAATCTTTTCTACTCCCATCATAAGTCTTAATGTTTTAATACTAAGAGGTCTTGAATTTATCTGTATGGAATCTAATAAAGCTTCTATCATCTGACTAGAGACGGCGATGGAGCTGGCGTTTTGTTCACTTGAAAGAACAACCATACCACAAACTTCTGCTGTATAGTTCATTACTGGAGCACCGCTAAAACCCTTGCTAAGGTAAACTGGAAGCTTACTTATTCCTTTACCCATAATGTCAGAACCGTTAATATTTACCGCCAATAGACTACCATCATGATATCCAGCGACGTTAAGATCTTGTGTACATGAATTTGAAAGGACCAACGGCTGATCCATTATGCCATCAGAAGAAAGAGCTAATATATCATTTAACTCGTCATACCCAAGGATCTGTATATATTTTTTAACACCTTTATCTGTTACAACCTTGATCTTATCTGCATCTAGAAGCATTGCGTTAACCAGATGAAAACTTGTAATAATATATGGTCTCGCCTGTTTTGCTGATCTAACAAGAAAGCCGCTCGCCTTAGATATAACATGACCAGAGTTGTTTTCTATCTCTAATTGATATACCCCTTCAAAGCCCTGAGAAAAAGAGGCAGGGCTAAAAAGAACAGTCATTATTAAGATTAATACCTTTATCATGACTGTCTTATCGGTTTTTATCTTGAGAACTTTATTAAAAAGGTATAAGAATGCCCTACTATGGCATGGAATTATTCAGATAAAACAAAAAAGCTATTCCTTGATGCAATAAACAACAAGGAAAACACACACATAGGAGAAATAGAAAATCCTGATGGAGAGGGTTTTCATGGTTCCCTTGTCTGTGGTGACGCTATTAAACTAACCTTTAGCGTAAAAAAAGACGAAAAGAACCCTGAAAATGACGTTATTACCCAGGTCAGGTACCTGACATTTGGCTGTACTTCAGCGATAGCTGCAAGCGAAGCTTTATGTATCCTTTTAGAGGATGGTCATTTTACACCAATAAAAGCTCTTTCGTTAACCAAAGACGATATAGTTAATTTTTTAGAAGGTCTTCCTACACAAAAAATACATTGTTCAATCATGGGAGTAGAGGCTCTTTTTGCTTCTATCCATAATTGGGCTAGAAAAAGAGGCGTTGACCTTAAAAAATTTGGTGTAAGCAATATTGAGTGTACCAAAGGTGAAGAGACAAAAAGTACAGAATCAAAGAACGACGCTAATATTATTTGCAGATGTATGGGTATGACTAGAGGTTACATAATAGACCAGATAAAGGACTTAAAACTAAAAACTGTCGATGATATAATTAACACGATAAAAGCAGGTAGCGTATGTGGAATGTGCATAGATGAACCTGGCGGATTAAACGATCTTCTAAATGAAGTTAACGGTTCAAAGACGGAGACCACAGAAAAAGCTCCTCAACAAAAAACACCATACCAGATAGCAAAAGAGATAGAGACAGTATTAAACGAAGAAATCATCCCAATATTAAAAAATGATGGTGGCGGCATAGAGATCGTTGATATTAGAGGCTATGAATTATACTTTAGACTAAAAGGAACTTGTAAGACCTGCCACTCTGCTAACAACACTATTGAATATACCATTCAAAAGATCCTAAGAGACAGGGTCGGGAAAGACATAAAAGTAATTCACGTTGATTAAGCGAGGCTTTAAATTATGAGCAAGGTTATATATCTTGATTACAATGCAACTACGCCAATAGCTCCTGAAGTTTTAGAGGTAATGCTCCCATATTTTAAAGATAAATATGCAAACCCTAGCAGTAAATATAAAACAGCAATGGACATTGCTGCTGAAGTTGAGCTTGCAAGGTCAAGTATCGCAAAATTCCTTGGAGCAAAGTTTAGTGATGAACTACTTTTTACAGGTTCTGCAACAGAAAGCATAAACCACGCAATAAGAGGATGTTTAAAAGCTTTCCCAAAAAAGAGACATATAATAACTACAGAGGTTGAACACCCTGCCGTCTTAGAAACATGTAAAGACTTGGAAAGAGACGGGTACCGTGTAAGCTATTTAAAAGTTAATCAGCAAGGGGAACTCCTAATAGAGGAATTCAAACAAGCGTTATCACCTGATACTGGTTTAGTAAGCATCATGTATGCAAATAATGAGACTGGAGTAGTTTTTCCAATAGACGAACTATCTAGAATAACAAAAGAAGTGGATCCTGATATTTTCTTTCATACTGATGCTACTCAGGCTATTGGTAAAAGACCAATGGACCTAAATAGCCAATCGTACAAAAATATAGACTTCTTATCCATGAGTGGACACAAAATATATGCACCAAAAGGGATTGGCCTGCTTTTTACCAGAAAAGGTGCAAGACTAAGAAAGTTCATTACCGGTGGGCACCATGAATTCAACAAACGTGGCGGAACCCTGAACGTACCTTTCATTATAGGCATGGCAAAGGCTTTTGAGCTTTTAACAGATGATTTTAATAAAAATCTACAAAAAAAATTGTCCGAGCTAAGGGACTCCTTTGAAAAAGAGATAAGCACAAATGTACCTTACATAAGGATAAATGGACTGGGTGCAAAAAGATCAGCAAATACAACTAACATCTCTTTTGATTGCATAGAGGGAGAATCTATCTTATTTCAATTAGACAAGATGGGGTTTTGTATATCATCGGGTTCTGCATGTACGTCTGGTTCATTGGAACCTAGCCATGTCCTAAGAGCAATGCATGTACCTTTGACCTCTGCTCATAGTAGTTTAAGAATAAGTCTTGGTAGGTACACAACAAAAGAAGATGTAGATTCTTTGGCAAAGGCCTTACCAGGGGTCATACAAAGATTACGAGAAATCTCTCCTTTTTGGGATAGAAAATTAAACAAGCCAAATGAGATGGCAGCCCAATACTCATGTTCAATAAAATAGATGGGTAAGGCAATATACATAGTAGCCACTCCAATAGGTAATCTCGAAGATATCTCCACGAGAGCAATAAACACACTTCGAGAAGTTGACTGCATACTTGCCGAAGATACCAGAAGATCTAAGATATTATTGGACCATTACGGGATAAAAACTAAGCTTATTTCCTTTCACAAGTTTAACGAGAAAGAAAGGTTATCAAAAATACAGGCTACTCTCGATGAGTATTCAAAAATTGCTCTAATATCTGATGCTGGTACTCCTCTTATTTCAGATCCAGGAGCATCCTTAGTTGAATATGCATTAAACAATCAAATAACCTTAATCCCAATACCAGGGCCATCTGCTCTGACTACCCTTCTCTCAGTATCTGGATTCTCAACAGTGGATAAGAAGATATCCTTTCTTGGTTTCCTTGGTCACACTGATAAGTCAAAAAAAGACCAATTGAGTAATCTTCTTTTAGAAGAGAGTATCCTAGTTTTTTTTGAATCCCCAAAAAGAGTACTAAAGACTATCCAAATTATTGCAGAAATAGACCCAAATACAGAAATTGTAATCGGTAGAGAGCTAACAAAAATCCATGAAGAGATCATTAAATTTAAAGCTTCTACCCCCCCAAGTAAAATAATGGAGAAAGGTGAGTTCACTATAATAGTAAAATCAAGTGCTAAAAAGTCTAATAAAAACAGATTAGTGAACGAAAATAACGATTCTAAGAGCGAGACAAAAAAATTAGCTGTATCCTTGGCTAACTATTTGAATATACAAACTAAAGACGCGTATTCTTTACTAGTAAAACTTAAAGAGAACAATTCAGTGGGTTAATTAACCCATTTTAGTGCTTCCTTCAAACACCACTCCTTCTTCCATAGAAATGCTCGGAGCACAGAGATTTCCCTTTATCATAGCTGGCTTAAATATTTCTATTCTGTTCTTTGCGTTTATATTACCTACGACTTTACCGCTAATCACAACAACATCAGCAATTATGTCTGCCCTAACAAAAGCAGAGTCCTCTATAATAAGAATGTCGTTAGTAAAAATATCTCCTTCAAAATTACCACCCAGCCGTAGTAATCCTTCAAAAGCTAGTTTACCCTTAAAATCGCACCCTTTTTGAATTATTGCAGAGACATTCTCACTTAAGCGAAGATAATGTTCCTTATTTATTATAGGTGTACTAATCATAAAAACCTCTACTCAAATAATATAGAAAGTATTCGCTCGAAATCATCCTTATTAAAATACTCTATCATAAATTTACCCTTATCATATTTACCATCTATATGTACTTTTGTTTTGAATTTCTCTCTAAGGTTATCTTCTATAGAGTCAAACATCGTTTCTCTTTTATTTACCATTTTGATATTATTATCTTTTTTTGCATTCTTTATTTTATTTACCAAGACTTCTAAATCCCTAACAGAGAGCCCTTTTGCTGTTATCTCTTTTGCTATTTTTAATAGCTCTTTTTCTGACTCCACAGAGCAAAGTATCTTGGCGTGTCCCATGCTTATATTTCCCATAACTATTTCTGTTTGTACAAACTCAGGAAGCTTTAGAAGTCTTAAGTGATTAGTTATTGAACTCCTCTCCTTACCAACACTCTTAGAAACGTCTTCGTGTGTCATGGAAAACTCTTCTATAAGCTGTTTATACGCCTTGGCTTCTTCAATACCGTTTAGATCTGCCCTTTGTATGTTCTCAACCAAAGCAGTTTGTAATGTGACTTTATCAGACATTTCCTTAAATATTACTGGTACAGATTTTAATCCTGCAAGCTTTGAGGCCCTCCACCTTCTTTCTCCTGCAACTATTTCATAACTATTACCCCTTTTTCTAACTATAAGGGGTTGTATGATACCGTTTTCCTTAATAGATTCTGAAAGACCCTTTATATCTTCATCTCTAAAGGTCTGCCTAGGTTGCCTGGAGCATGGAACAAGTTTATCTATATCACACATAAACAACGATGAGTTGTTATTCCCTTGAGTATTCATTGATGTCTGGTTCATTGTATGTGCTGTTGTTGACGGCTTATCTGTATAATCTGCCTCTGGCAGAAGAGCGGCCAACCCTCTTCCTAGTGCTTTTCTAGTAGTTGATTTGGGATTGTTGTCTTGTCTCAAATTTTCTGTCATTTTCCATGACCTCCTTAGTAAGATTGAGGTAGCTTATCGCTCCACTTGAATTTATATCATATAGAATAACTGGTTTTCCATAACTTGGCGCTTCGCTTAACCTAACGTTTCTAGGTATAACTGAATTAAAAACTTTGTGTTTAAAATAACTTTTTATTTCATTTGCGATCTCAAAAGATAATCTGTTTCTTTTATCAAACATTGTTAATAAGATGCCTTC
>JBAXWW010000002.1:0-29620 GCA_037128215.1 bacterium
CTGTTCCTGTTCCTGTTCCTGTTCCTGTTCCTGTTCCTGTTCCTGTTCCTGTTCCTGTTTTAGATGTATTTGCCAAAACTGTACCAGCTTTAGAAATTTCAATTATTCCATCTCTAAGTGCATCATTTCTAGTATAACCAATATTTTGACCAGCTTCTCTTTGTGCTCTTTCAATATAGTAATTAGCATCATATACGTTTACACCATCAAGATAACTCAACCAATGTAGTGTCATTTCATCATTCTTAGCTACAAGTGCATCTGTAAGTAGAATAATTAGAGCGTCTTCTTTAGAAGAAGCTTTGTCACAGATAATACCTTCTGCTTTTTTTGGATCTAAGCCAAAAAGTTTTACAAGTTTTGTAGAAAAATCTTTTTCCTTACCACTTATATCTGCTTTCTTTACTCTATTAAAGAATACACAAGCTTCCTGTATTGTATTTACTCTAGTAGTAGAAGTTGTATTTGTTCTTATAAGATAAAACAAATCAATTGTATCATCCAAGCTTAGAGAAACACTTAGATCTGGTATTTTTACAGCTAGTATTTTTGCAATTGTACCGTTAGCACTCTTAAGCTGATAACCAAAACAAATGTTCTTAACATCTTCTTTTTGCTTGTCATAAAATCCATGTAGAAGGAATTCTGTCATATTATCTAAATAGCTTTGTGCACTAGCTAGCGACTTATTCGATTTATCCTGAGCGTCCCAAAGAGGAGCACAAGTAGTACTAACTGTCCCATTATCCTTATCTGCTTTAGGGCAGTTCTTAGTTAGGTCAACTTCATTCTGTTTTATTAATTTATCAGCATTCTTAACAACAACCCTAGCAGCAAAATATGTTTCCAACTGATTTATAAGTGTGTTTGGAACAACATGGTTGGTTAAAGTACTTACATTAGCTTTATCTACCAAGCCCCATAGTGCAGCCTGGTTACTGTTGTACCCAGCTTCTAATATTTTCTGTTCACATGTAGCTAGATCTATACCAGTAACGTAGTTACATTCTCTCCAGTTTTCAAACCAGCCATCGTGAAGTTTTGATAAACCTTTTATATCACCATAATTTGGTACTTTAACGCAGTTCAATGAATCATAAAGTTTTTTAAGTTCTTCAAGTTTTGATTTTACTGATGCTTCATCTGCTGATACTACATCACCATTATTTGTATCAACTAAATATACGCCTTTACTAAATGTTCCAGCTATAAAAGAATTAATATTCTGATCTATTGAACCATCTTCAGACTCAACCTTTAGAACACCACTCCACGCAACATTAAACTTAGCTTTTAATGTGTCACAATCATTAGCTGTAGAATTTATCTTTTTTATATTCTCTATCTTTTTATCCAAAAGAGCTAAAACTTCTTTTGATCTATCCGCTATGTCTAAGCCACTCTTTATAAGTATAAATTGACTGTTGCTCGTTTCCTTAGCAAGCTCTATAACAGCCATTCTTGCTGAATTTGCATCAACAATAGAAGAATCATCTTTGTAGAATACTGGATATAAAAGTCTTGTATTAACATCTTTAGTTCCTTCAAAGAACATCGTAACTAGAGATCCTGCATTTTTTTTGCAAACTTTATCATTTGTCGGATCATTAGTTTTTATTAATTTTATAAAATCTACTGGTTTATATGGTGATCTATTTCTATCTCCATATCTTGTATAAAGATTATCTGTAAACTCTTTTGCAGATGCATTATTAAATTTAGTTCTAGATATTAAAACAGCTAACAAACACATCTTTTTAGGATTAGAAAGATTTGTTCTGTTTTTATCATATTTATAATTAGTAACGACACCAGAAACAGCTTCTATTTGACTCCATTCTTTTTGGCCATCATCAAATTTACCTGCATCTAACCATCCAAGAAGATCTGAATATGTGTAATTTGCGTCGTATCTACCAAGAACGTCACCTATCTCACTAGATGTCATGTCACAAATCTTAATAGTGGTTGTTTGAGCATTTGACACCCCAGAAAACATAAGAACGCTGGCTATAATCGCCAAAAGTAATCTAATTTTCATTTCATATCCCTCCATAAACACATATAAATTATGCGTCTAGATATTAGTTCCTTAAATACTATGCAATATATATGCCTTTTTATAAGCACTTGTTTTTTATGGTTTTTTGAGAATAAACTGTCGTATAATTATTAGACAGTCCGGTCTGCTTTTAACACCCATAGATAGTATAATAAATAACATTCCCTAAAAACCCCATATCGGATATATAACGTGGTGATGTTTAAGAGTAAATTTATTACATTTGAAGGTATAGAAGGAGTTGGAAAAACAACCCAGGTAAGGTTGCTTTGTGATCTATTTAAGAAGCAAAATATAGACTTTGTGTCAACAAGGGAGCCAGGTGGGCTTCCTATATCAGAATCAATCCGTAATATCTTGTTACACAAGGATATGAGCCCAATAACCGAACTCTTACTATATGAAGCGGCCAGGGCTGAACATTTTGACAAGATAGTGCATCCTGCCTTGGAGAAGGGACAAAGCGTTATCTGTGACAGATTTACAGATGCATCTGTTGCATATCAAGGCTACGGAAGAGGGTTAGAGATAAAACTAATAGAAGAACTTAATAATATAGCTACTAAGAATAAAGAACCAGACCTTACCTTTATAATAGATTTACCTGTAAAACTGGCTTTTGAAAGATTAAGCAAAAGAGGTACAGCACCTGATAGGTTCGAAAAATTAAGTCACGAATTTTATGAGAAAGTAAGGACAGGCTATATAGAACAAAGTAAAAAATATCCAAAAAGAGTTATAATAATAGACGCAAACAGAACACCAGAGCAAATACACAAGGATATAGTGAGTAATATATCGTGATAGAAAGAATAATAAAAAAAATAAATGAAACAAACCCATCGTTCATCTTCTCTGGCCCAAGGGGAATAGGCAAACAATATGCAGCGACTCAAATAGTAAAAAGTCTTCTATGCAAAAAAATACCCGCGTGTAACACCTGTGATGAATGTAGACGCGTAGATAAAGAGATCCACCCAAACGTAATTATAATAAGACCAGAATCTGATTCTAAAGAGATAAAAATAGACAGTATCCGTGAGCTTGTAAAATCACTTACTTTTTCTGCCGCTGAAGGTAATAAAAGGTTCGTAATAATTGATGATGCCCACAGGATGAATAACAACTCTTCTAATACACTGTTAAAGACACTAGAAGAACCACCGCACGATACTGTCTTTGTATTATTAACTTCAAACCTACATAGTATGTTACCAACAATAATATCCAGATGTGAAGTCGTTAGATTCTCTCCGATGGCCGAAGAAAAAATGCTAAAGATATTAAATATAAGTTCAGGGAACAAACTCATACCTTATGCAATGGGTAGTATTAGTATTTTTAATTTCTATTCAGATAACCAAGAACAGACCTCAAAATTGATAGATTTCATGCAAACTCCATCGCAATCATACGTAAACATATCTGATCTTACCAGTGATGTAATGGAGATGATAAGTAGTGATAACAAGGCACAGGAATTAGAGAACATGGAGAACATAATATCTCTAATCATGTTTAGTCTTGTAAAAAAATATGAGGCTGAATCTGAAAACAAAGAAAGATCTTATGATATTTTAAACTCTATAGAAGAAATCAGAACAATCTCCAAGAAAATATACAATAATACTTCTACTTCTATAGTACTTGAAAATATGCTATTAGAGGTCGCAAAGCTTAACAGCTAGGAGCAATATAATGTCCCAGGAATTCATAAATGTAGTAGGTATAAAATTCAGGAATGCTGGAAGAATATACTACTATAACACCGGCGGTATAGATCTCAAGATGGGCGACAAGGTCATCGCAAACAAACCAATAGGACTTGGTCTTGGAGAAGTTATTGTAGAACCGACCTTGGTACCAAAAGAAAAAGCACATAGTTTTAACGTACTTGATAAAAAATTCGATAATGACTACGTCTTGGCAAATCTATCTCCAGCAACACTAGATGGCAGTATAGATAGCGAACCAAGGGTGCCAGAACAACTAGATATAATTTTGAGAAAAGCTACAGAAGAAGATGTAAAAAACCAAAAAGAAAATGAAGTACAGGCAAAAAAAGCACATGAGGCCTGTTTAAATCTTATAAAAACAAAAAAATTGTCCATGAAGCTGGTAAAAACGGAATTATCCCAAAATGGTAAAAAAGCTGTATTCTATTTTACTTCTAATAACAGGGTAGATTTCAGGGATCTTGTAAAAGATCTTCTACAAAGTCTTAAGTTAAGAATAGAGTTAAGACAGATAGATCTAAGAGATGAAACAAAGATTATGGGTGGTCTGGGTTGTTGCGGAAAGACTTTATGCTGTTCAACGTTTTTAAGACAGTTTAAACCAGTCTCTATAAAAATGGCAAAAGAACAAAATCTTGCGTTAAACCCGACAAAGGTCAGTGGTGTCTGTGGAAGACTTTTGTGCTGTTTAGCCTATGAATTGGATTCATATACAGAGATAAAAAAATCATTACCAAAAATAGGGAACAGGCATAAAACACCAGACAGTGAAGATAAAATAGTAAAGGTTGATATATTCTCAAGTAAGTTAAGCATAATACTAGATAGTGGAGAGATGGTGTATTTTGAAGCATCTCAGGTAAAGGAACTTGGTGTAGATAGAAAGGGAGCAACAAGCTCCCAAGAAGCATCTCACGTTCTCGATCCTTCTCAACCGACAGCAAGTGAAGCAGAATTAAAAGCTCTGGAAGATCCAGCTCAGGTAGTTGACATCAAAGATACTTTTATGAAACCTGCAAGACCAGATAACAGACAAGGACAATTCAACAGGGGACACGGTCAAAATGACAACAGACGACCAAACAATAACTATCAGGGACAAAATAGACCTAATAACAACAATAACAGACCTCCAAGAAATGATAAAGGCGGCAATAACAACAGTGGCAACAATAATGGTGGTTCTGGTAAAAATTAATGGAGCTGATAGACACACACGCACACCTTGACTTTGAATACGAAGACGGAATCACACCAGAAATCATAGTAAAAGAAGCTGTAGAACACGACGTAAAAAGAATAATAACTATAGCTAGTGATCCTGCTTCCCTTGAAAAAGTCAGCCAAATAGCAAATGCTCTTGACGGTGTTTATTATTCACTAGGCGTACACCCTCATGAAGCAAAAGATTATAACAAAGACATAGAAGATCAAATAAAACACTTAAAAGCAAAAAAATGTGTCGCTATAGGAGAGATCGGACTGGATTTTTTTTACGATCATTCTCCTCGTGATATACAAAAAAAAGTTTTTGTAAAACAGATAGACCTAGCAAGACAGCTAAACTTACCAATCATAGTCCACATCAGAAGAGCTGATATAGAAGCATATGAGATACTAAAGGGCGAATATAAGGATTATTGTAATGGTGTTATTCATTGTTATTCTGACACAAAAGAACAACTAAAAAAATTTTTGGACCTTGGTATGCTCGTTTCTTTTACAGGGATAATAACTTTTAGCAAAGCAATAGAAGCCCAGCAATCAGCATCATATGCGCCTTGCGATAGGATAATGCTAGAAACTGACGCACCTTTTCTTGCCCCAATACCGCATAGAGGTAAAAAAAATTATCCAAAATACATACCAATAATAGCAAAAAAAATAGCAGAACTGCGTAAAGAAACAATACAAGAAGTAGCTAAATATACAACAGCAAATGCCACAAAATTCTTCTCTCTCAGTTAATTGTATTACAGACCAGAATTAATGAAATTAAAGATAGACAGTACATAAAACGCAGCGGTTTCTGTTCTTAATATATCGTCTACCAATGAATAAGAATCTATTTTTTCCTTATTTAAAAGATCTAGTTCTTGCTCAGAAAAACCACCTTCTGGCCCTATTATAAAAAGATAAGATCTGTCTTTTTTTATTATCCTGCTATTTATTTTTTCTTTACCAAAATGGAAAAATATTTTTTCATCAAAAGACTTATTATTAACTAGCTCTTCTATTTTTACGACATTACTAACGTTACATCTAAAAAGTCTTTTACATTGAGAAAGCGCCTGATCCGCTATTCTTTGCCATCTTTCTATTAATTTTGAATAAGACTCATTTGAAAAAGGCCTTGAATATTCAGTCTCTAAAGGAATTATAATATCGACCCCCAACTCAACTGCTTTTTCTACCAGAAGATCAAATCTTTCTCTTCTTATCATAGATACAGCAAGACCTATTAACGGTTTATCTTTTTTTACCTTATCTACTTTAATTGTTTTAAAAGAAAGAAGTCTGCCAGAGCCTATTGCTTCAACACAAAGAAGAAGACCTTTGCCATCTATGAATTCTAGATTATCTCCTTCGTTTATCCTAAGTACATTTTTGATTCTGTGAATAAGTTCTTCTGGAACGTCTAGAACAACACCAGTTGTTATATTTGGGTCTATATTTTCTAAAAAAAATCTTCTCATTATTATTTATAAGCTTTTAAGATATTTTCTATAACTATACTGGTAGATATTCCTGGAAGAAGATCAATCAGTTTTACTTTGCCACCATATGTTTTTACAAAATCTTCGCCTACAACTCCCTTATCCTTCCAATCCGCTCCCTTAACAAGAATGTCAGGACGTAGTTTTTCTATAAGAGCAAGAGGTGTATCCTCTTCAAAAACCACCAAATAATCAATACTACTAATCCCTTCAAGAAGTCTTAATCTATATTCTTGCTTAACAATAGGTCTTTTACTGCCTTTTATTCTTTTAACAGATTCGTCGCTATTAACGCCTACTATTAAGACATCACCCAAAGTCTTTGCCTTTTCCATATAATCTATATGCCCTGCATGAAGTATATCAAAACACCCATTAGTAAAAACTATAGTCTTGTTCTGTTCTTTAAGATTTTTGACCAGTTTATTTAGTGAGCTGTCATCTACTTTTTTCATTAGTCATTCATCACTAGTCTGGTTTTTGTAATGACGTTATGCAAACCAAAAAGTCCAAGAGGAGGAATAAGAAAAATAAACATTCTCAACATCATAGTTGAAAAAGATGGCTTTATGTTTTCTGAATTAACTATCTTTATATTAAGAAACATTTTGCCAGGTGTTTGCCCTATTAGACCCTCAAAATAAACAAGATAAAAAAGAAATAAGAAGGCATACAGACCACCTAAAAGCCATGAGACGCTTGTAACTCCATATACACTTGTCTTGTTTACAGCGTCTATTCCAAAAAAATGCATAGCCCCATATACAAAACCTACTAAAGTAAGTCCAACAATACAAAGATCTGTAGAAAAAGCATAAACTCTTCTTATTAGCCCTGCAGATACTCCAGCACTCGTAAAGGTACTCATTCTTGGAGTTGTGGTATTAGTAACTGTATTAGTCTTTTCTTCTTTTATAGGTATTGATCTTTTTATATCTCTCGAAAAATTAGTAGCAAATTCTTGGGCTTTTTTTCTTGTATATTCTTCTCTTAATCTGGCTTTTTCTTCCACACTTATATTATGTCTGTCTACTCCAGCTTTCTTTTCTGTTTCCTTTCTATACTCAGTTATTCTACCAAGTATTCTATCTATCTCATTATCCGTAATAAAATTGTTATTCATAGGTATAAACCTCTGTCGGCTATTATAGAACAAAACAGGCAGACGATTCAAGAAGAACAATAAATAAGGTCTATTTAACTATAAAAAGTCGTGTTTCTGTTGGTTTTGAGTATATTTTTGAACCTGTCTTATCCGTATAGGACAACGCTCTCCAGTAGTACAAGCCCTTTTTGAGCTGTATATTTAGTTTTGTGTTCTGCATTTCTGTTTCCTTCACATCAGTAAAGGCTTTATCCTTTGATATCTCTACTTTATAACCATCAGCCCCTTTTGAACTCGACCATTCCATACTAACACTTCCGTCTAGAAAAACTTTTCTATTGTACGGATATTTTATAACAGGAGGTGTCGTTGGTTCTATTATGCTGTTAATAAAAAATTCTAATGAATTACTTTTGGCACACAAGACTTTTTGTGTCATCTGTATACAATATGCTTCTACTTGAATTCTGTTGCCACCCTGGTTAACAGAAATATCACCTTCTGTTCTGTCTCCTACAACTTTAATAGGCTTTTCCCCATTGACGATCAATAGATATTCTACAGCGTTAGGGACAGGCTTCCATGAAGCCTTCATTAATCTTTCAGTAGAAACATCCTTGGATGACCCAGGGGCAGGCTCAAGAATTCCAACATCTGGGATATCATTGAAGCTGAAAGGAATGACATCACTCATTATTTTTGTATTATTATCAAACACAGCAGAAACCTTTAGAAAATATTTACCCTCTTTCATGCTCTCTATTACAACAAATGGCTGAGTTGTCGTGTTGGCATATTCAGAGCTAACAAAAGAAGGACTCGATGATATTAAAACGCTGTAACTTTTTACCATAGGGAGAGGCACCCAATTTATTACAGAAAATTTATTGGATGGCTTAAAAACATCTTCATAACGAGGAGACTCAACTATTAGATCATTCCCGGTATATATAAAGAACCTTCTATACGGAGAAGCTTTCCCTTTTTTTGTTTCAACTCTCCAGTAATAAGAGCCTGGCCCTAATGTTTGAAGAGGGTCATCTATTTTGAGGCTTTCTGAGTTAACAGTAGTGTTTTGTATTACCTTGGAGAGATCTTTTGTTATGACCATGTTATAATTGTTGTCTGCACCACTTATTTTGCTCCAAGAAAATTCTATAGAATTATCACTAATAACCTCGTCATTCTTTGGAGAGATAAGATTAATATCCTTGTGATACACAACATCAAATGAACAAGCCTGGCTAATTTCTCCAGTAGATTCGTTCTTTATTCTCCAATAATATTTACCTCTATTAATTGGGCTTGTTTTTACTTCAGAGCTGTGGACTTTTGACGTAAAGACAGTATCTGTAAATTCAGGATTACTTGATACAGTAACTGTATTGCTCGTTATTGTAGGTGCAATAAAACTTAACAAGACAGATGCAGTGGCACCACTAGGATCATCAACTTCTATAATATCAGAGCATGGAGATATATTTTTTAAATTAGGCTTTTTTGCAACAAAAGTATCCTTATCCAAAAAAAGATTAACATTTGATTCTACTAGCTCATCGTTTTCTTTGTTTTTGCAATAAACGACTTGCTTGTTTACCTTAATTTTCTTCACTCCAGAAAAGAAAGAAATATTGGCTTCTTTACCTGCAGGATCCTCAGAGAAAAGGCCAAAACAACCATAGTACGGTTTAATTAAAAACTGAGATTCAGGTGTATTAACTATAGAAATTTTGCTTTTACTACCCAAAGCTAAAAAGATATCATCTGGTGTTTTTAATAGAACCCCACTGTCATCTCCAAATGTCGCAATGTTTGAATTTAATTTTATTTGCGATATTTTGTCTATATTGTTCCATACATTTGAACCCTGATCACTAAAAAGCACAGACTCCTTACTTGATATGACCTTGATCACACTAAGATTCTGAGTTTTAGCAGTGGCTTTTTCTTTTACCTGAGGTTTTTTATCAATCATTTGGTTTATTATTGGTAAAGAGAAAAAGAGGATAGGAACGAGTATTATATAGATAAATATCCTTATTTTCTGGTTAGTTGTAAACATGGCTTGGATTATACTCTTTAAGTTTGCGGACAGCAACAAAAGGAAGTATATTAGTTTTATGGACGCCAAAGACAGAATAAAAGACCTTGTAGACAGGCTAAACTACCACTCACACAGGTATCATAATCTTGACGACCCAGAAATTTCTGATGTCGAATATGATGAACTTTTTAATGAACTAAAAGAACTTGAAGAAAAACACCCTCAATATATATTAGATTATTCTCCTACACAAAAGGTAGGAGCAGCAATACTTAAGGATTTTGCAAAAATAAAGCATAGAGTTCCAATGCTGTCTTTATCAAATATTTTTAATTATAGTGACTTAGAAGGTTTTGACCAAAGAGTAAAAAAGATATTATCAACAGACATAAACATTGAATATATAGTTGAACCAAAACTTGATGGACTAGCACTGGCAATACAATACGAAAAAGGAATATTTACAAGGGCAGCGACTCGTGGTGATGGAGATGTAGGTGAAGATGTTACAGAAAATGTTAGGACAATAAAAAACATACCACTTAAACTCTTAGGTAATCAGCATCCAGATACCTTTGAAGTACGAGGAGAAGTTATAATTAACGATTCTGATTTCGAAAAATTAAATGCTGAAAAGAGTAGCAATGAAGAGAAAACATTTGCCAACTCAAGAAACGCAGCAGCTGGTTCTATAAGACAATTGGACTCAAAAATAACAGCAGAAAGGCCTCTACGTTTTTATGTACATAGTTTTACTCATGAGGAACTTTTTAAAACGCACAAAGAAGCTCTGGAACAGGCAAAAAAATGGGGCTTCATGGTCCACAATTCGATTAAAGTTATTTCAGACCTGAAAGAAATAGCGCTTTATTTTACCACACTAATGTCCAACAGAAGAAACATCGGCCTGGGAATAGACGGTGTTGTTATAAAAGTAAATGATACAAAGCTGCAAAAAGAATTAGGCAATATAGCAAGATCCCCTAGATGGGCTGTTGCATGGAAGCCACCTGCTCATACTTCAAGAACAAAGGTAAACAACATAAAAGTACAAGTAGGTCGAACTGGTGTGCTGACTCCAGTAGCTGAACTTGAGCCAGTAGAAGTAGGTGGTGTAGAGATAAAAAGAGCAACACTACACAATGCTTCAGACCTTGAAAAGAAAGATGTAAGAATTGGAGATACTGTAGTCATAGAAAGAGCTGGCGATGTTATACCTGCTATAGTCAGGGTTATTGATGAACCTAATAAACAAAGATTAGATCCTTATAAATTTCCAGAAAGATGCCCAAGTTGTATGACACAGATAATAAGAGATGGCGTAAATTTTATATGTCCAAACATAAACTGTCCTGAAAGAAATATGGAAAGTTTAAGCAATTTTGTTGGGCGTAATGCAATGAATATCGATGGTGTTGGTTATAAATTAATAGAACAACTTGTTGAGCGTAATCTTGTAAGAACTTTTTCTGACATTTATAGACTTAATGAAGCAACCTTATTAATGCTAGATAGAATGGGACAAAAAAGCGCAAAGAATGCCATAGACTCAATCAACAAATCTAAGAGAGTAACGCTTGATAGATTTATAAATGCTCTTGGAATAGAATTAATAGGAGCTGAAAACTCCAAAGAACTTGCAAAAAGATTCAACAACATAGAAGATCTCTTCTACATAAAGGCTATAGATCTAGAAAATATTGATGGATTTGGACCTAATATAATAGAAAGTCTTGTTAATTTTTTTAAAGATGAAAAGAATATAAAAGAGATACAGCAATTAATCTCATTAGGAATAAATACAAGCAATGTTCCATCAATACTTGGTAATAAACTGTCTAGCCTTTCCTTTGTTATAACTGGAAGCTTTAATGAAATGAGTAGGGAACAAATAAAGGAACTTATAGAATCCAATGGTGGAAAAGTTTCTAGCAGCATTAGCAAAAAAACAAGTTATCTTGTTTTAGGAGAAGATCCAGGCTCTAAATTAGACAAGGCTAAAGAATTAGATATAAAAACAATTGATCTAAAAAGTTTAGAGAACCTTATAAATTAAGATTACAGATTATGCTTAAGTCTTTCTAAAACTTTCTTTCTATCCATAATGGTAAGTATCTCAAATATTCCAGGGCTTACATCAGTACCAGTTATTAAAACCCTGGTAGCCTGAGCGATATTCTTAAGTTTTATATTATGTTTTTCTATTAAACTTGTATAAATAGACTCAATAGCTTTTAAGTCTTCCATGGATTGTAGTTTTTCAAGTTCAGAAACAAGTTCATTTATTATCGGCTTGATCTCTGGTGTAATATATTTCTCATAAGCTTTAGGATCATATTCTATTTGGTCTCTCAAGAAAAACTCAAGCCCCTTATATACATCTCCCAAGAATTTAGAACGTTCCTGCACCATAGGTAAAAGCTTAATTAGGTCTGGGTCATGCATTTTACTCTTGAACTCATCTGGGATAAAACCTTCAGAGACTAACAGGCTAGCCATTTTGTTTGCTTCCATATTTTTTATATAGTGAGCATTCAGCCAATTAAGTTTTTCCACGTTAAGGACAGCTGCAGAACTTCCTATAGAACCTGTATCAAACGCTTTTATCAATTCTTCTTTTGTGAATATTTCCTGATCCCCATGCGACCAACCAAGACGTACAAGATAGTTAAAAAGTGCTTCAGGAAGGTAGCCAGCTTTTCTGTATTGAGTAACAGCTGTAGCTCCATGACGCTTGCTTAATTTCTTTTTGTCTGGGCCAAGGATCATTGGTACATGCGCAAAGATTGGAGGTGTAAGCCCCAGTGCCTGATATATCAGTATCTGTTTTGGTGTATTGTTAACGTGGTCATCTCCTCTTATAACATGTGTAATGCACATTTCTGCATCATCTACAACAACTGTAAAATTGTAAGTAGGAGAACCATCTGCTCTGGCTATTATAAAATCTTCGATCTCTTCATGGTTTATCTTTATATCACCTAAGATCTTATCCTTAAAAGTAGTTGAGCCATCCGCAGGTACTTTGAATCTAACAACACCCTCTTTAACAGGGTTGTTCCTGCATTTTCCGCCGTATACAGGTTTTCTCTTCTCTGCCATTGCTTTTTCTCTTTCTGCATCAAGTTCTTCTTTAGGACAATTACAAAAATATGCATGACCAAGTTCTATTAATTTTTTTATATAAGATTTATATAGCTCTGTTCTTTTTGATTGATAGGTTAATTCACCATCATAATCCATTCCTAGCCATTCCATACTTTCCAGTATCTCATCTTCATACTGTTTTTCTGATCTCTCAATATCTGTGTCCTCTATCCTTAGATAGAATTTACCATTATGATGCCTTGCATACAGATAGTTGAATATAGCCGTTCTAGCTCCTCCTATATGGAGAAAGCCTGTTGGGGAAGGTGCAAATCTTACTACAACGCTCAAGGTGAAACCTCCTAATTTATTCGGTGTTCGTATTACCATGTTATTGAAAAAAGATAAATATCATTATACCATTGGGACAATGAACGAAGATAAGAAATATTACATAAACATCAATGAGCAAAATGTAGGCCCATTAACTTTAATAGAGGTCTTAGACAGGCTCAATAATGGACTTTTAAATACCGATGACTATATATTCATTACTAATAATGAAAACTGGATAAAGATTAAAGATGCACCAGAGTTAATAAGCCAGATAATGAACAAGACCGATCATAATGAAGTGGGATGGTTCTACAGAAAAGACAAACAAAATATAGGACCTGTATCAAAAACACAAGTTTTGGAATTCCTGTCCAGTGGGCACCTAGACATTAACGATTATGTTTGGAAAAAAAACCTAGTTAACTGGATACAGATAAAAGACGTTGTAGAGCTGATTGAAGCAGAAAAAGTTATAGAGACAAAACAAAGATTAGAGCCTGAAAGGCAAGAGATTATAGAAGACGTTACGGAACCAGAGATTGTGATAGAACAAGAGATCACAAGATCACTTGAACCAATACAGGCTAACCAGCCAGAGGAAAACCAAATGGATGACCAATTTGATCTAGAAGAAGATTATATCGATTTACAAGAAAATAAACAAAAAAAGCAAAGGAAGCTACTCCCTGAATTCATATTTGGAATAATCCTTATGATAATGGGTGGATATCAGATAAATAATAGTCTTCTACTTGGTGGCTTAGTTGCTTTTATAGGTTTTATGCTCAGCATATTTTATCTTGTAGCTAATAGAAAAAAAGGAGCAAAAAATGCAGGCGTCAAATAGTGAATTTTACATTTCAATAATACCCCTGATAGCAGTTAATGGCGGTTTTATCCTTGGATACATTCTTTTCCTTATTTTTGGTTTTAATAAAAAGATGCATAAGGAATTAAAGGACAAGGCTGGATCAAAACTTATCATATCTTCTTTGCAGAATTACTGGTTCACCATAACTGAACCTTTTGTTAAATTATTCATCAGGATGGGAATAACACCAAACATTATAACGCTTATAGGATTATCCATTAGCATCTCTTCTGGCTTTTTTTTCTGGCAAGAAAGATGGGGACTAGCAGGGTGGATAATGATAGCTGGTGGGGTTTTTGATCTATTCGATGGAAGAGTGGCAAGAGCTACTAATAAAGTAACGAAAGCTGGTGCATACCTTGACTCAGTTACAGACAGATACAGTGATGGTTTTATACTTGCTGGTTTAACCTTAGCTCTTAGAAACACCTGGTTATTATTTCCTTTGATTCTCTGCTTTATAGGATTTTTCAGCGTCAGTTATGCAAAGGCAAGGGCTGAAGCTAGTGGAATAAAATGCAATGTTGGCTTTTTCCAAAGGCCAGAAAGGATTTTCTCTTTAGGACTAAGTGCTATTTTTTCTCCGATACTATCCTACTACGCATGCGTTGAAGAACCTTGGCTGCTTTACATAGTAATAAGCATTCTTGGTGTTGGCACATTAATAACGTCTATATATAGAATATATTACTCTTTCAGAAAATTATAAAAATGATAAGATTTTTGAAAATAAATATTTTGCCTTATTTGCTTTATATCTTATACAGAATGTATATGTTAACAGTAAGATATAAAGAGCCTGCTCTACCAAAAGGAATTAAGAAAGATAAAAAGTTCATCGTGGCGCATTTTCATCAGGATGAAATGGTATTAATAAAAACCAGAATAAGCTCTGGTTTTTTTATTATGACCAGTTCAAGTACTGATGGGGAAATGATGACAAGGTTTCTTGTTCTTCTTGGTTATCACTGTGTAAGAGGCTCCTCTACAAGAGGTGGCAGTCGTGCTTTACTAGAGATGATACACACATTAAAAAGATCAGACTATAATGCTGTTATCGCTGTAGATGGACCAAAAGGGCCTATCTACAGGGTAAAGGACGGAGTCATAATGTTATCTAAACAGACTTCATATCCAATTTTACCAGTTGGTGTAAAGGTCAGTAGATCTTTTTGCATAAATAGCAGCTGGAATAAACTGATAATACCAAAACCTTTTTCAAAAGTAGAAATCAAATTCGGTAAAATAATACAAGCCCCAGAATTATATAATGAGACTTCTTTTAATAAAAAAAGGTCCGACTTAGAAAAAGAACTAAGAGAACTTAAAGGCCTATAGCTCTCTTTATAGTATCAAGATTTGCAGACGAGGTATAAGGCAAAGGTCTAATCTCACTTGCAGACGAACTAGGAACCTCTTCTGAATCAGAAGTCTTTCCTCCTGGCCTGAAAGAGATTCTAAAAGTCTTGTACATTATAGGTATAGATCCTTTTTTTATTATACCAAAATCCCTGCCGTTCTTGAATGAAGAAAGTCTTGAAAAATTGTTGTTGTTGAGAACAACATAATTTTTATCCATATCTCTTTTAACGCGCATATCTTTCCCTAGGTTATAGACAATAGTTTCAAATGACGATCTTTTATATTTGAAGATAAAATCACCACCGATAGAATATCCAGAGAAGTCCTTGGAGATTAATTCCATGGGACTATTTCCCTTAAACATTATTATTCCGTATCTTAGAAATAATTTAGTAGAATTAGCTCCAGAAAAATCTAAACCTATTAGAGAATCAGCAGAAACATATATTGTGTCATCAGTATTTAAAAGTATTTCACAATCAGATGAAAGACCTGTTCCTATTTCATCACCAGGATACAAGGCATACGGCATTTTTTTCTCATTTAGATCATTCTTTTTACCACCACCATAGACACTAACGTCGTCACCCCTAAATACTATTACGCTACCTATAGGCTTTCTTCTGTCCGTTGCAGCTGTATCAGAATCTTGAGCCATTGCCGTAATAGCAACGGAGCTGAGTATAAACATCACTGTGATAATACGTAACATGGGTTATTTTCTCCAGATTTTTAGTATAACTAGTTTTAAAAACCGAGTAAAATACTTTATTATTATTTAATTTAGCATGTTTGGAGGAAAAATGGACAGCATAAGCAAGAATCTAGGTCAAAACTTCATAATTGGAATGTCCAGCCCCAATCCTTCTGATGAATTATTACACTTTATAAGAGAATACAATATTGGCGGTGTTCTATTCCTTGGAAAGAACTACAGTTCGGTAGAAACTCTTGTAGATACTATAAATAAATTACAAACAGCTTCACAAATATACCCTCTTTTTACTTCTGTAGATCATGAGGGTGGAAGAGTACAAAGATTTAAAGAACCGTTTACAGTACTGCCTTCTTACAGGGATGTAGTTGAAAATAGAACAGCAAAAGAGATTTTCGATGTCTATATAAATGTTGCATGTGAGTTATTATCCGTTGGAATTAACTACAACCTGTTTCCTGTTGCTGACATGATAGAGAACAGAGATGGTGCTATAGGAGATAGATCAATAGGTACGGACCTAGAAAAAGTAGAACTAGCGATAAGTGCCACAATAAGAGGTTTGTTAAAGAGTGGAATTCTTTGCTGTGTAAAGCATTTTCCTGGACACGGTTGTACACAGGAAGACTCCCACATTGATCTTCCTTATTCAAACAGAACAATGGAAGAGTTGCTAAGTTATGAGCTCCTTCCATTTAAAAAGGCTACAAAAGCTGGTGTACATTCAATTATGACAGCACATATTCTGTTCAAGAACATAGACGATATACCCTCCTCTTTATCTCCAAAATTCATACAAGACATAATAAGGAAGGAGTTTAGATTCATAAAACTTGTAATGACTGATGATATCTCTATGGGTGCTATAACTAAGCATTTTAGCCCAAAAGAAGCAAGCAAGATGGCTCTAAAAGCTGGCAATGACCTAGTCATTTCATCATCTTCTGACATAAACGCCCTTGCAAATATTATAGATGAACTCGCAATAGAAATAGATTCTGACCTTGAGATGAAAAATCAAGTTTCTGCTTCTCACTCCAGAATACGAGAAATAAAAAAATTAATACCTTACAAAAAAATATTCCCTGAACAAGCTGTTAATTTTTTAAATAAGAGTGAATTAAAGAGCATCTTTAAATAAAAGTATGAAAATCTCAGTCATAAAATCAGACATGATCCTTGTTTTAGCCGCTGTAATTTGGGGGTTTGGTTTTGTAGCACAAAAAGAGGGGATGGAACATATTGGTCCATTTGCCTTTAATGCTCTCCGATTCGCGCTAGGTGCTCTTGTTGTCTTGTGTATCGCTCTTATAAAAGATCGTAAAAAAATAGCAAAGATAACAAGGACAGATCTCTCAAAGGGAATTTTAACAGGTTTTATTTTATTTCTGGCATCAAGTTTTCAACAGGCTGGACTTGTGTATACAACAGCTGGAAATGCAGGTTTTATAACTGGTATATATGTTGTTTTGGTACCTGCTCTTGGTTTTTTATTTTGGAAGCAAAAAACAGGAAAATTATTACTCATTGGTACGTTTCTAGCTACAGTAGGACTGTACCTCTTAAATATAAATTCAGAAATAAACATAAAATATGGTGATTTACTAGTCCTTGTAAGTGCTTTTTTCTGGGCTTACCACGTTATATTAATTGGTAAATTTGCACCAAAGATGAGTGCCTTTGTTCTGGCTATGTTACAATTTTCTTTTTGCTCTATATTTAGTTTAGTTTTATCTTTTTTAAGAGAAACAACGACGATTAATTCCATTACCTCATCTTCATATTCAATACTTTACGGTGGTCTTTTTTCTGTTGGTATAGCGTTTACATTACAGGCTATCGGACAAAAAAAAGCTCCTCCTGCACATGCTGCTATAATTATGAGCTTAGAAGCCTTATTCGCTGTAATAGGTGGATGCTTAGTCTTGTCAGAGGTAATAACAACAAGAATACTAATTGGCTGCGCATTTATGCTATGTGGAATGTTCCTTTCTCAAGTAAGAGATTAATAAAGATATTCAAAACCTATACCACTAATAAATTCCCACTGATCAGACAGGAACCCTTCTCTTGCTCTTAGTATTATATTAAAATTCATCCCGAGTCCTAGTGAAGCCCCTAGATTCATCCCAACATCAAATGTTTTTCTATTTATACGAGTACTAGAGATCATTCCTGGTATTACTTTTAAACTTGGAGAAAACATTCCTAGTTTCCATGGGAGATTAAGTTTTGCCGTAAGGCTGTAATACTTAAAGCTCTCAACAACTCCAGATGTAGCTGTATAAATTATCACAGATGGTTCAAATAAAAAAGATGACCTTTTCAGTAAGTGATAAGAAGACAACGCAAACTCAACACTTTTACCTTCAAAACTACCCAGAATATCTCCATTAGCTTTGTACATCCTGAAAGGTATTTTTAATCCAAGAGCCCAGCTAGAAGTAATACTATTTTCATACGACAAACTTACAACATGAGCTCCATCTATCTTTCTTACTTTATCCTCGTCAAGAAAATCCATTGTATAGTTATAATCAAGTGAAACTTCCCAAGTTCTTAATTGATTAAAGAACTGCAGAGCAAGCCCTGGGCTATGTTTTTGCACGTTAGTATAATCGATCTCTGTAGATAACGCTGTATCTATACTGAAGCCATATTTAATAAAAAACGCAAAATTTTGGGTTAATATAGGAGCAAAACCAATATCAAACATAAAGTCAGCAGCAATCCTGTTGGTATCTGCACTAATACCTATTATTGGTATTCCGTCTACAGGAAGAACAGTTCTGTTCGTCGTAAAAAAGACATCTCCCTTGGATTTTAAGTCTAGTCTTCTTTTATATCGAGCAATCCCTTCATTTAAATATTCCCTTATTACTTCTATGTACCTTCTGGATTCTTGAGAAAGATCACTGTTATCTTTTGTTACCTTATCAAAATGATACATCGCTGATTCAAAGGCGGCTTTATCATCAAACCCCTGATTATAAAGGCAGACTCCTGCATAATAATGTGCAAGATTAGTGAATGTACCTTCCTGTTTTGTTACCTTTATAAAATAAGGAAGAGCATCGTTGTACTCCCCTCTCATAAAATGTATATAGCCGGCATAGTAGGCAGAGTCGCCAGGCCTAACTCCTGCTGCTTCTGCCTTGTTAAATTCAGAATAAGCTTCTTTATATTTTTGTTGTTCGTAAAAACTTAATCCAAGATAATACCTATATTCTTCTGTGTCTGGGTTTTTGCTTTCAAAAGTCTTTAAAGATTCTATCGCGTTTTCATATTTACCAAGCTTCTGGTAAGCTATACCCAATAGAAGATAGATATCTTTGTCTTCTGTCTGGCTTTTTATGCCTTCAAGAAGATCTACAGCCTGCTGATAATTCCCTTTATCTAAAAAATTTATTGCCTTGGCTTTAGATGTATCAACGCTTGCCTGAGCTAAAACAGTAGAAGAACTGGCCATAAAAACTAATAATAAAAGAACAAATGTCGTTTTATAGTTTTTCAAGTTAAATTTTAACCTCTATAGAACCTTTTTTTCTTAGACTTATTAAGGATTCATATATCTCTGTGTCCAGATCACTACTGTAATTTAGTATCTCGCTAACGGTATCATGATCTACTGTCGTCATAAGAACATCAAGTTCTTTTGGCGTTACAGCGATATTCTTACCCATTACACTTGGGCTAAGTTTCACCTTTAGTTTTTTGGATGGAAGATTATTTTTTGATTTTATAAACCATTCATGAGTTTTTTTAGCTACAGAACAGAGTCGTGTAACATCTACGTATGCAATATCATGTTCGACACCATAAGTGCCTGTTATCTTATTTTTAAAGATGAAATGTCCATCATTCCATTCAGCTATTCTCAAAAAAGCTTTTATACCTCTTACTCCTGGAGTTATATAAGCAGAAACAATAGCTTTATTTTTCATTATCAACAAAGCCCTGTCTGATTCATTTATTATCTCTAGCATTCCCTCTTCGTATATAGAGCCCAAAATCCTTATAACATCATAATATTGAGTTTCTTTTATAGAGCCCTTAATCTTGCCTTCCTCTATATTCTCTGGGCTAAAGACATTGCAAAGAACACCTATTTTTCTTAGAAGTTTTTTTGCCTCAATAGATCCAGGTTTTTTCTCACCTCTAGCAAAGTTCTTGGCTTCATTTAAAACACTCATAATAAGACTTAATTTGTCGTCTTCATTCATTATTTCTGCTTCTATCTGATGAACTCTATCAAGAATATAGTTCGTTGATGTAAGTGGTGTTTCTATATAATGTTTTATTCCCATCTCTGCAAACATTAAAGGAGGAATATCTACCGTTTGAGGAACAGCGTTGATAATAACTAGATGTGATTTAGGAGACAAACTTTTTAATTTATTTACAAAACTAAAAGGATCCATAGACACATCACTGCTAAAGAAAATTATATTATAAACAGTCTCTACTACTGCTTTTAATGTTTGTGTTTCAGTTTTACAGACAACAGCATTATAGTTTTCTTCTACCAATGTTTCTTTTATAGTTTCTGCTCTTATCGCATCACTATCAGCTATACATATGGATAATGTTTTCATCTATATTATTATAATACAAAAATCAAAATATTAGTCCAACAGTTGCCATAAGCCCTACAGCAGTTGCTCTCGAGGCAAAATATCCTGCAGGAAAGAAAATCCCAAATTTTGCTCCTGTCTCAAGGTTATCCTTCCACAAATATGTAAAATCAGTATCCCACTCTAAGCCCAAGTGTTTATTTGCACCGGCATATGACTTTTGAGTTACTGCATACGCTATAGTGTTACCCCACGTAAAATTTTCGAACATATTCCATTTAATATATGGGGCAAAAAAGACTGCACCCTGATCATTAAAATCAGAACCTATACCTTGGCTACCATGTACGCTGTCACCAGCTATTCCAAGATCCTCATTAAATAACAACATTGCTATTTTGTATGTTCTGTTAAAGTGAAAAGCATAATCCTTACTACCACTGTTCTCATTGTTACCTGTTGCAAGTCCTGTTCTAAATCCTAGCTCATATGATCCTGGAGCCCAGTTAAATTCACCCAAAAGACCAAAAGCCTGAATAGTGTCGATTCCACCTAACACAGGCTGATTTCCCTTTTGGTAAGAAGCTTCCCAACCTATCGTTACATTAGAAGAAGCAAATGTTTTCTTCTGAAAAGCATCATATGTATTTACCCTTTCTCCACCAGGTCCAAATTTTAAATACCACATAAAAGCTATTTCCATATTAGATTCAGGCTCTATATATCCTATCTGTGACATAAAAGAGCTGTGGTCATCAGCAGCGTAATTAACAGCGCCCTCTGTCCTAATATCATAACCAAGTTGAAAATAGACATCGCCCATCATTAACTTATAGGCAATCCTATCTATAGAATCACCGTAGTAATCCCAAAGTGCATCTCCTGAATTAAATGTCATACCAAGGCCAAAATTAAACGGCTGACGGCCCATGGTAAAAACACCCCAATCGCTAGACCATTCTAACCATGCTCTCCTAACTGATAGATTGGCATGTACGTTATCACCACCCATTATGCCACCAGCAACCATATTGTTTGTGTTTCCACCCATGCTGGTAGATGTAAGAGCAGAACCAGCAAGAAGTATCCATTCAGTTTTAACTCTTACGTTATCGTAAACGATAAGTTCTGGTTTTATTTTAAAACGTTGTAGCCAGTATGTTTTTGTACTACTAACAGCATTTGGCATAAGAGGAGCACCGTTTGTGCCATTTGCATAGTCGCTAGAAACAGTACCTGGATTAGTCTTACTAAGAGAAAGATTATGATACATAGAGACTTCTGATCTCCAATCTCCACTATAAGAAAAAGCAGCAGCAAAAACATTTATAGGTAATAAAAGTAAAACTAGATATTTCATCCAAAACCTCCATCAGTAATGATTATTGATTGTTATCATAATTTCATCACTTGAAAAAGAATATTTATTATCCTACGATGACTGCATTGTGACGAATAAGAAGAAATATGCGATAGGAATAGACATCGGCGGCACTAACATGCCGTGCTCTCTAGTTGATGAGTTTGGAAACATCATTAAAACAATAGAAAAAAGGACTATGCCGGAACAGGGTCCCGATGCTGTTGTTGATAAAATAGTTGAATCAGTAGAACAGATAATTCAGTTCTTTAAAAAAAACATTAACAATGGAACTATACTTGGCGTAGGTCTCGGCACGCCAGGCGTGCTTGATCTAAAAAACGGAAAAATAATCACTGGACCAAACCTGGATAGCTGGAAAAATGTACCTATAGTTAAATTAATTGAAGAAAAAATACATCTGCCAATAAGGATGGATAACGACGCAAACTGCGCAGCTATAGGAGAACACTGGGTTGGAGCAGCCAAAGGAGCACAAAATGCCATACTAATGACTTTGGGATCAGGTCTTGGTGGTGGAATAATAATAGACAATTCAATTTATAGAGGCTCACATGGAACAGCTGGAGAGATAGGACATATAAGCATCGTTCCAGATGGAGAAAGATGTGCCTGCGGAAATCTTGGTTGTCTTGAGGCCTATTCTTCTGCAAATGCCACCGTAATAAGGGCTTTAAAACAACTTAAGAAAAAAGAAACAAACTCCACACTAAAAGAAAATAATATCAGCAAGATTACTGCTCATGACATTTTTTTAAATGCAGAAGCTGGAGATCTTTTTTCAAAAAACATTTTAGAAGAATCAGGAAGATATCTTGGTATAGGGATTGCGACTATCGCTAGTATCTTTGATCCTGATATAATAATTATAGGTGGTGGCTTTTCAAGCGCACATAAGTATTTATTCCCATCTGCAATAGAAGAAGCTTATAAAAGATCTTTTAAACATGTAATGGATAATATCAAAATAGTTAGAGCAAAGCTAGGCAACGATGCTGGAATAGTTGGAGCTGCCAAACTGTTGTTCTAAGCTACTTTACTCCCTTACCAAACCTAGAGAACCTGATCCATGAAGGTGTAAATGACTTCGACCAGTCTAGCGATAACCAAATAAACATTGCCTTACCTCTTATTGCTTCTCTGGAAGCAAAGCCCCACACTCGACTATCTGCACTATTATCCCTATCATCACCCATAAAAAAGTAAGAATTTTCAGGAACAACAACTTCCAGACTAAATTTATGATATGTATTCTCTCTGTCCTTTAGTTGCACCACGTTATGTTTTACACCAAGAAGATCCTCTGTATACAAGGTAAAATTAGCTGGTGTTGTTTCTGTTCCTTGCAATATAGGACCAACATCTTCCATCGTAGGATAAAAAGATTTTTCCGTTTTTACTACTAATTCATCATTAATATAGAATTGATCATCCTCTATTCTAAGTCTATCTCCAGGAAGACCTACAAGTCTTTTAACGTACATCTTACCTTCATCCATCGGAGGATAAAAAGTAATAACCTCACCTCTTTTTGGTTCACTCCATCTTGCCACTTCACCAAGAAAAGGAATTCTTAGACCATAAGACAATTTGTTAACAAAAATATGATCTCCTATTTTTAAGGTCGGGATCATACTTCCAGAAGGTATCTTATAAGGTTCTATGACAGAATATCTGAGCCATAAAACTCCCATTATAGCCAATGCCAGTGATACGACCTTATACGTAAGAGAACGGTCTGTTCTAGAAAGTTGTTCGCTGTAAGTCCTTGTTTTTATCTTCAAGCCAAGATATTTACTTGCAAAAGTTCTAAGAGGTTTATATGTTTTTTCTCTTCTTTGAAAAGACTCTTCGTTCCTGTGATGACCCACTATGGATATAACTAGGTCGGCTACCACTTCATATAAAAAGTTAAAAAACCAAAAGATAATATTCATTGTTCTTTGCTCCTATTCAATATAATATTGAGGATATAATTAAAACAAAAACTAGGATAAACCAATGTTTATTTTCTTATTTCTAATTTCTTCATTATTTGCACAGACTAAGAATCCTGCGGATGTAGATCTAGACAGAAGGTTGTTCATGCCTAGATCACTTGGATTATCAGGCTCAATGGTCTCCAGAATAAATCTTAATGAATCACTATATTTCAATCCTGCAAGCTCCGCTCATTCAAGGTCTTTTTCTGCAGAATCTGGTTTTGCGTGGGATCACAACTCTGAAATATCAAAAAGAGAAGATACTTATTATATAAATGCAGTAGACACCAACACTGACCTTTTTGGAGGTGGTGTAGGTTATTATAAAAAGAAATTACAAGGTGGAACTGGCTCAGAGTGGGAAGCTCGAGGAATGATAAATAAACTAATATCAAAACGACTGGCTTTTGGGCTTGGGTTTTCACACCTTTCATACACGTATCTTAATCAGACAACGACTAATTTTAATGTAGATATGGGACTTTTATTATTAGCGGCAAAGAAGACAATGATCGGAGCAACAGCCTTTAATCTTTTAGGTGATAATAATAACGTAAGAACAAGATCCATAGATATTGGTGCAAGACAGACGTTTTGGGATTTCTTCTCTGTAAGTGTAGATATGGAACACAGGTTTGATAAAAAGATTAATGTTTCTGGAGCTCTTGAATTACTTTATAGAGATGGAATAATGGTAACGGTAAGTGGCAGAAGAAATGATAACCTTAAAGTAAATTACTGGGGCCTTGGCTTAGGTTATGTTGCACCAAAGCTTAGCATTATATATGGAACGATGAATGCTATTAACGGTCCATACAATTTTATGCACTCATTTTCTCTGAGAATTTTCTTTTAAATCTAAATAATTTATAAATTCACTAAAAGATTGCTTAACATTAAACACATTTCCTAGTTGTCTGTTATTAAGCAGTATAAAAGGCGTTCCAGGTATATCTAAATTTTTATATACTTCTGTTTCCTTTTTAAGACGTTGTTCTAACCATTTAGATTTTAAGCATTCATCTATTTTACTTATTGATAATTCTTTTTCCATTTTCTTAACTATTGTATCTAAAAGCAAAGGCTCAATGTTACCCAGTTCCTGATTATCATATAAAAAATCTATTGCCTTCCATACCTTGCCTTGTTTTTCTGCACAAAGTGCTAATTGTGCAGAGGCACATGAGTAGCTGCTTAGCTTTCCTTTTGTATATGGGTTACATGCTTTATCTAGAGGGAAAAAGATATATGTTAAATTAACTTTCTTTCTATTCTCGTCAATTCTATCTTTTAATTCTTTAGAGGCAACTTTACAGTGACTACAAGCAAAGTCAGAAAATATAACTATTTTGTCTTTTGCATTCTTGTTGCCATAGATTCTGCTCTTCATGGGCTCAACAAGATTTGGTTTTATAATCGGTTTTGAAATATATTTGTTATATAGAGCATCAGGCATACTCATAGTAAGCGCCTGCTTAACTTTTTGAGACATCTTGTTGTTTATTTCTACTGCTTTTATTTTTGCCTGCTTTATTTCTTCCTGAGTAGGAGCTTGTTTTTCCTGTGCAAAAACAAATGTATTAAAAATCAAGCTTATACATACAAAAATATACATTTTTCACCTCTTTTATGCATCATAGCCAGCGGGGTATTGTTTAGCAACAGTTTAATTTATGTCTTGCTTTACAAAGCACATTCTGTGAGCTATTTAAGTTCAAATATGCGAATAATGACATTGGGAGGTATTAACATGAAAAAAGTTTTAGGCTTGGCATTGGCGTTGGTTGCGGTAATTGCTCTATCAGCATGCGGTGGAACATCAGCAAGCACAGGAAAATCATCTGGAGCTGCAAGCGCTGTAACACCATTTATAGCAAAAGCTGCTACAACAGGTGGTATTGCTAGTGTTAGCGTAGATTCTGATTTCCCATCAGCAGGTGAAATTCCAATTGATGCTTCATATCCTTGCGCTACATCTGGAACAGTAACAACAACTGGAACTGCAACATGGTCTGGAACAGATGCAAGCAACATCTCTCTTGCTATAAATACAACTACAACATTCAATACTTGTGCTGGTGACGACACAAGATGTACTCCTGCTCTTAATTATGTATTAGGCGGAAATATTACAGGCAATACATCTCTTAGTATTACAGGAGGAAGTTCTGTTTCCTTTACAATAAAAGAGACTGGAACTGTTAATGTAAGTGGTTTTGCAACTTTTGACTGCCCAATAGACCTAACAATGACCATCACTCAAACAGAAGCAGCTGCTTTAGCAAGTGATGATACACCTTCTTCTATTCTAAATCTTATGACAGGAACAATTTGTGGAAAGGATGTTAAGGATATCAAAACTCTTATTGATTCAAGTAACACAGTATATTGCGACGGCGTAAAAGAAATAGCAGCTACACCAGCTAGTTAATATTTTTTAACACTATAAAATTAAAAGGCAGTCTCTTAAAGAGGCTGCCTTTTTTATTATTAAAATAATTTTTATTTTGATCTTATTTTCTTAAAGAACTCTGTAAGGATGTCTGAACATTCTTTTTCTAATACGCCGCCGATATATTCAACCTTATGATGAAGAGTATTGATATCAAAAGCTCTATATATGGATTCAACAGCACCCATCTTTCGCTCTTTGCATCCATACACAACCTTACTTATTCTAGAATGGATTATAGCTCCTGCACACATGAGACAAGGCTCAGAGCTTACATAAAGAGTCATGTCCTCAAGTCGCCAATCAGCTCTTTTTGTACAAGCACTTTGTATTGCTTCTATCTCTGCATGAGATGTTGGATCGCTTTTTTCTATCCTTCTATTATGTCCTTTGGAGTAAATTTCGTCTTTATAGACTATGACACAGCCGACAGGAACTTCATTTTTATCAAAAGCAAGCCTAGCCTCTTTTAAGGCCTCTTGCATAAAATACTCATGTCTTTTAGATTCAGGCGTAGTTTTTCTTCCCGTATGCATAACCAAGATCAAAAGCCTTCATGTTATTTTCAATAGTATGTTCAGGCACTAATGATTGAACAGATTTTTTTGCGCTCTCTTCACTTACAAGTTTTGTAACTGCTGTAAAGAAACCGACCATAACTATGTTTAGATAAATGCTTTTACCAAGTTGATCTTCTGCTATTCTTGTTGCAGGCACTCCAAAAGTCTTAACATTAGCAGAAAGTCCCTCTGGTTTTACAAGTTCATTCTCATACACAACTATTCCAGATTCAGTCTTTAGTTCTGGAGAGAATTTTCTAAAAGCTTCCTGTGACATTGTTATCAAGATGTCTGAATTAACAAGATAAGGATAAAGAATCTTTTCATCACTGACTATTACCTGTGCGCTACAGGAAGATCCTCTTGCCTCTGGACCAAACGCCTGCGCAAGGCTTGAATATTTATTTTCATACAAGGCTGATGCCTTGCCTATTACCATTGCAGAAAGAATAACACCCTGTCCGCCGTAGCCAGATATTCTAATTTCAGTCATTCAAGCACCCCTCTTCATAATGCTTTTGTCTAAGCCCTCTGTAAGTCATATATTCATCGTCACTATGGAATGTCTCATCATAATATTCGTTCATAGCTTCAAGATATGTTTTTCTGCCTTCCACATCTATAAATTTACCAACAGTAAAAGGGTCAGAAAGACTTATAGTTGTTTTTCTTGTATCAGCACCTGGCTCTACTTTAGTGTTCTCTTTGTAGAACTTCATCCTAGTAAGTGCTGTACCCATTTTATTCCTTCTTTCATACAAAGTAGGACATGGAGATATTACTTCTATAAATGAAAAACCTTTTTTATTTAATGCTTCACTCATCGCTTTTTGCAATTCTCTAACATGGAAAACTGTCCATCTGGCAACATATACAGCTCCAACCGTCTCTGCAAGAAAAGGAAGATTGAACGGTTCGCAAAAAGAGCCATATGGCGCAGTAGCTGTAATGGATTTTTTAGGTGTAGTAGCAGAAACCTGACCGCCAGTCATAGCGTAATTCAAGTTGTTAACACAGACGATCATAAGGTCCATATTCTTACGGCCTGCATGTATAAAATGATTTCCGCCAATAGACATTAAGTCGCCGTCACCGGTAAATACAACTACTTTTGTATCTGGCGATGCAGCTTTAAGACCTTCTGCAAACGGAATAGCTCTTCCATGTGTTGTGTGGAATGAATCAAGATTAACGTATCCAGCGACTCTTCCAGTACAACCTATACCAGATACTATCGCAATGTTATCCTTGTTCATGGCGCTTTTATCAAGAGCGCTAAGGAAAGCGTTCACCGCCGTTCCTATACCGCAACCTGGACACCACATATGTGGCATTCTGTCTTCTCTAAAATACTTATTTAATGGATGCTTACCTGTTGTTTCCACTTTGTGCACCCTCCTTTATTGCTGCAAATATAACTTCTGGTTTATGAACTGTTCCACCAAAATGAGGAACGCTTATAACCTTGCAATTACCTTTAACAGCTCTTTCTACTTCTCTTACTATTTGACCTGCGTTTAACTCAGGCACTACTATAGTTTTAACTTTTTTTGAAAGTGCCAGCATATATTCATCTGGGAACGGCCAGACTATCTGAAGTCTTGCCTTACCAACTTTTATTCCTGCTTTTCTTGCATCCAGCATAGCTTTTTCTGCTATTCTTGACGTTATACCGTAGGACACAACTGCAACATCAGCGCCTTCCAATCCATCTTCTTCTATCAATGTTAATTCTTTTGTATAATTTCTTATCTTATCCATAAGACGACCAACCAGCTTGCGTTGATTCTCTTCGTTCATTGCAGGATAACCTTTTTCATCATGTGTAAGACCTGTTACATGAAAATTATATCCTTTGCCTATTTCTGCCATCTCTGGAACTAGGTTCTTGCCAGGCTCGAATGCTTTATATTCAGCCGGTGTTTTTGTTGTATAAACTCTTTTAAATATTTCTATGTCTTCTGGTTTTGGTATAACGACTTTTTCTGTCATGTGACCTATACATTCATCCATCATGAACATTACTGGTGTTCTAAATCTTTCTGAAAGATTGAACGCTGTTATAATAAGATCAAAACATTCCTGAGAACTATTTGGGCATAATGCAATCACTTCATAATCGCCGTGACTACCCCATCTTGCCTGCATCATATCTGACTGAGCTGGTAGTGTTGGAAGACCAGTAGAAGGACCACCCCTTTGAACGTTAACAAAAACGCATGGAGTTTCTGTCATGATAGCAAGACCGATATGTTCCATCATTAGGGAAAAACCTGGTCCCGACGTAACAGTCATGGCCTTAGCTCCACCCCATACAGCACCTTGTATAGCTATAGAGGAAGCTATTTCATCTTCCATCTGCATAAAAATACCACCAACATGAGGTATTCTTGATGCGAATCTTTCAACTACTTCTGTAGATGGCGTTATAGGATATCCTGCAACATACCTGCAACCTGCTGCCAAAGCACCTTCACAGGCGGCATGATCACCGTCTATATAATGTATACCTGTAAGTACACCCCTTGGGTCGGTTTTCATCTGTTTACTCCTTAATTCTTTTCGCCCCAGACAGCAAAATCTGGGCAGTATAAACCACACATATTACAGCCTATACATTTTTCTGCATGTGTAGC
>JBAXWW010000003.1:0-29099 GCA_037128215.1 bacterium
GCCTCATTGTACCACCCAGATTAGCTATTTTTTTCTGCTCTTCCATCATGGATATGATAGGGTCACAATCCTTACCTTTAAATTCCTCACTGTTAGCACTAGCAAGACCAACTACATTCCTGGCAAATTCAACTACTGCAAGCTGCATCCCCAAGCAAATACCAAAATAAGGAATATTGTGCTCTCTTGCATATCTTATAGCTTTTATTTTACCCTCTATGCCTCTGTTACCAAAACCACCTGGAACCAGGATACCGTGTGCATCTTTTAGATAATTCGCAGCATCTTCTTTCTCCAGCTTTTCTGAATCAACATATATAATATTTATTTTAGCATCATTAGCTATACCGCCGTGGACTAAGGCTTCTGTCAAAGATTTATAAGAATCTGTAAGATCAACATATTTTCCTACAACGGCTATGTTAACTTCTTCTGATGGTTCCCATATTCTTTTTGTTATACTTTCCCACTGAGCCATCTTTGGAGCGCACGTCCAAACGTTCAAAACCTCTAGAACTTTATCTACAACGCCTTCCTGATAAAAATATAGAGGAACCGCATAAATAGTATCTGCGTCCCTTGCTACAAAAACATTCTCTTTTGGAAGGTTGCAGAATAGACTTATTTTACCTTTAACTTCATCACCAAAATCCATTTCACTTCTGCACAGCAAGATATCAGGCTGTATACCTATGTTCCTAAGATCCCTAACGCTATGCTGAGTTGGTTTTGTTTTTAATTCCTTAGCAGCCTTTAAATATGGAACAAGTGTCAGGTGTATATAACAAACATTTTCCTGACCCACATCATACTTCATCTGTCTTATAGCTTCTAAAAATGGAAGTGACTCTATGTCGCCTACCGTTCCACCTATCTCTACCATCAGTACATCAAAGCCCTTTCCATTCTCTATCATCTTTTCTTTTATTTCATTTGTTATGTGTGGAATTACCTGAACTGTTTTACCAAGGTACTCGCCTTTCCTTTCTTTGTTTATAACAGAGAAGTAGATCTGACCTGTCGTGTAGTTATTATGCTTTGTTAATTTTACGTTAGTGAATCTTTCATAATGTCCAAGATCCAGATCTGTTTCTGCACCGTCATCAGTAACAAAAACTTCTCCATGCTGGAATGGACTCATCGTACCAGGGTCTACGTTAATATAAGGATCAAACTTCATTATATTAATTTTAAGTCCTCTGGATTCTAAAAGACTGCCTATGGAAGATGCTGCCAAACCTTTGCCAAGAGAAGATACAACTCCCCCTGTAACAAAAATATACTTTGTATGTTTTTTACCGTTTTGAGCCATTAAAGTAATTTCCCCCTTTTTTTGAGCATATCTTCAACTGCTGTACGCTGGGATGGTGTATCAACACCCATCAGTTCAGCCTCTACTATTCCAACTCTTATACCAAAACCATTCTCTAAAAACCTTAATTGTTCAAGAGATTCTATTTTTTCCAGATATCCTGTCTTTAGATTAGTAATATTTAACAAGAAGTCCTTCCTAAATCCATACAAACCTATGTGCTTTAAGAACTTTTTATTATTTTCATCTTTAGAGCCAGGAATAGAGGCTCTGGAAAAATACAAAGCTTTCCCTGAATCTGCCAAAACAAGCTTTACAACGTTCACATTCCTGTATTCTTCAAGATCCGTGGACCACGCAGCAAGAGTTGCCACGGGACAAGATATATCACACTTAAGAGTCTCCTCTATTAGAGAATCTATAATGAGCCCAGTAAGAAGCGGTTCATCTCCCTGTATATTTAAAACATATTCAGCATCTACATCCCTGGCGACCCAGGCAACTCTGTCAGAACCTGTACTTATGTTAGACGGTGTCATAATCACAGAATCAGAGCTAAAAATAAAGTTTTTTGATACTTTAAAGATATTTTCGTCATCGGTGGCTATAATTATTTTTGGAGAAAAGGCTGATTCCTTGCAAGCACGATAAACATACTCGATCATAGGTTTAGACCCTAAAGATACCAATGGTTTACCAGGAAATCTGGTAGATGCAAATCTTGCTGGAATTACTATCACTAGATTCTTCACAATGACCCATAAGCTATACTAAAAATGCTCAATAAGGTATCGATATTTGTAATTGCTTGTTTTTTTTGGTTTTTTATTGACTTACCTAAGCTTTTTTGTTATAATTCCGAATAGGTAATTGTAGTAAGGAAGTAGGTTGGAGGGTATAGAAGAATGAAGGTTAACTCTTTATTTATACCAATTGTGGGTATTTCCACTCTATTACTGTGTGCCTGCGGAAACAGTGGATCATCAAATAGAAGTGATTCAGCTCTAAGTACAAGTGGCGGAGCTGCTATAGCAAGTACATCATGTCAGTTACTATATAATCAAACACAAACACTATCTGGACAAATACCTCAGATTGCTTCGTTAGACGTTCCTACAGCAGAGAATTGCACTGGTACAAGTTGTGAATCTGCATGTACTTTTATTACAAATTCAAACACTGTAGTAACAGATTTTTATAGAAATCTTACATTGTGCGACGGAGATGCTGTCTTTTCTGCTCTAACAGATAAGATTGGTACTATTGAGGCTGCAGCCTTTAAAAATGGAACATCCATAAAGGACATACTTTCAAATTCCACGATGCTAAGCACAATAAATCAGGTTTGTTTTGGTGTACTTTCTGGAACAATAGCATCTATGAATTTAGAAGTTGGAAGATTAGGTGCAAGCGTTGCAAACCTTGAACAACTCATTCAACAGTACTCATTCCAGGGAATACCTGGACCGACTGGAGCTACTGGTGCTACTGGACCACAGGGCCCACAGGGAGAACAGGGACCTAGAGGATGGCCTGGACCACAAGGTATACAAGGAGCAACTGGCGCAACTGGAGCAACTGGAGCTACTGGCGCAACTGGTTCACAAGGTATACAGGGAGCAACAGGCGCAACTGGAGCTACTGGCGCAACTGGAGCTACTGGACCACAAGGCATACAGGGACCAGCAGGACCTACAGGACCTACAGGAGCCACAGGACCGATGGGAGATATAACAGGGACTGTTCACTGTATATGTTCTCCAATGGGTGGCGACGGTAACATGGTCTGCACATGCACGCCATTACAATAATTAACGTAATAATAATTAACGTAGATATATAGCCTAAAAATAGACCTTCTTTACAGATTACCTTTGCATGTTTGCATGACACTATTTTTATTATTCATCGTTGAAACACAATATTTGCAAATATAAGTATTTCAACTTCTTCATACATAAAATTCACTTTGTGTTTAAAGTAATCTGTAAAGAATGTCTATTTTAGATCCTATCTACGTCATTATCATTAGGCTGTTTTTTAAATCCAAATAGTATTATGTACAGTTTAAATAAGTCTGTTTTTATCTTTTAGTCACTTTAAACACACAGGTGTCTGTTTGTATGAGGAAGGTGGAATAGTTATAGTTGTAAAATTTTAAGGTTAAGCGGTAGCAAGAAACTTAAAATTTATACAAATACACTATTCTACCAACGAGTAAAACAGGCACCCTCAGTTATACATGCAGTGTGACTAAAAGGTTAAAATAGACTTATTTAGACTATATAGAAAAAAACTATTTGGATTTAAAGAACTCGACTCCGTTGGAATTTGTTGTCTTTGACATGGTTTTCTTACGCAGTTCGTCCTTAATCCATTTTTTAACTTCATCTTCGCTGTAAGAGGACATCTGGACTATATCATTAAAAGTAAGAGGTCTTTTTTTCATTGTATCAAGAACAGAATCAAAGCTTTTAGTTGTGGTTTTAACCGTCAAGAAACTAAGTGTTCTAGATATGACTTCAACGGGAAGTCCTATAAAATATTCTAGAACTTTTTTTAAGCCCTCTTCATCAAGAGCTTTTAACCATGTTTCTGTTCCTGGTCTATCCAGAGTATTGATTTGTACTCTATCAGGAGAAAGCTCCTTTAGATATTTAGCCAAAGCAGTAAGTTCTTCCTTTGTATCATTTATTCCAGGACAGACAAAAACTTCGACCCAAATAAGTCCTTTAAAACTTTTTTTGAATTTCTTTAAAGCAGCCAAGACCTTTTTTAGATCAAGGTCAGAATGAGGTCTGTTAATTTTTTTAAAGCCATTATTAAGGACGCTGTCTACAGAAGGCAAAACAACATCTGCTAGTAATAAAGCTTCAAAGACATCTTTATCTGTAAGTAACGTGGAATTAGTAAGAACTGCTAGCTTAATCTTTGGAAAATTTTCTTTTATTTCTTTTACAAGCGCTTTAATCTCAAGATAAAGAGTCGGCTCTCCACTCCCTGAAAAAGTTATGTAATCTATTGGTCCGCGAGTTTCTACTGCTTCTTTAATATATGAGATGATCTCATCAACCTGGTAATATTCTTTTCTAGCATTAGTCAGACAGGTGGTCTTTCCACACTCACAATATATACAATCAAGATTGCATGTCTTATACGGGGTAAGATCTATCCCTAGGGAATTCCCCAAGCGCCTTGATTTAACTGGCCCAAAAATTATGCCTCTCATAAACCTCTCTTTTCTGTTCTCTTTTAAGTATCACTATATCAAACAAAACCATAATAAAATCAATGAAATTTTATAAAACTCTATTTGACAAATGCCTTAAATTGTTGTATAAATAGCTATGCTGGTCAATTTTTTTATTATATCCCATTTTTGTTTTAACCGAAACGTTATTTTGATCAGTCTAACACATAACTAGGAGTGTAATTTATGCCGCCGATTCTGGCTAAGAACCAAAGAGATCCCAAGGCTATAGATCTGGCTCTAGTAAAACAAGTCGTGGAAGGCAACAAAACAGCCTTCAACATGCTAGTCAGAAATCATCAAAGAGGAGTCTATGCCATTGTATTTAGTATGGTAAAGGACCATGACACCACCGACGACATAGTACAAGATAGTTTTATAAAGGCATATAAGAATATTCAAAGTTTTGAAGGTAAGTCGAGTTTTAAGAGTTGGCTATACAGCATTGCTATTAACACTGCAAAAAACACTCTTAAGGCCAGTTCATTAAGGAATATGGTCGACTATGAAACAGTTGTTCTGCATGTAAGTCCAAGAGCAGGAGAAAGTATCGAAGATCAGGAGATGCAGGCAATATTGACTGAAGAGATAGAAAAACTTCCTTCTAAACAAAAAATGGCGTTAACGTTAAGGATTTTTGATGAACTACCATTTAAAGAGATCGCGGAAATAATGGAGTGCCCTTACGACACTGCCAAGGCTAACTTTAGACATGCAATAAACAGCCTTAGAAAACAGGCAAAGATACTGGACTCCATATAAAACGGAGAAAAAATGGCTAAAAGTAGTTTTAAAAACACCAGGAAGCTAATAAATAACATAAAGAAGCTAGAGGTTTGTTTACCACAAGAGGCTGATCAAAAGTATTTTACTACTCTTGAGAATAAGATAATGCACGGAATAGATGGCCTTTCATGTAAAGATGTAAGAGAAAGTCTTGTAGATCTTTTTGAGGATTCTCTTAGTCCAGAAAGAGCAAAAGAGATAAATGAACACATCTCATTATGCAAAGAATGCAAAGAAGAATATAAAACAACAGCAAATTTGATTTCCAGCCTATCAAAAATAGAAACTAAAGAATGTGCTGTAGATGATTACTTTACTAATCTAGCAGAAAAAATAACAGAGAAAGCTTTTGAAAATAGAACTCCAGAAACATGTACAACTGCACAGGATTATCTTGTAAATATTCTAATGGAAGAAGAAATACCTGCTGATATAAAGAAACATATAGACTCTTGTGAGGGCTGCCAGCAAGAAATGAAGATGACAGAAAAAATGATGGAAAGCCTAAAAAGATTTTCTGTTCCTCTACCAAATGAACAATATTTTGAAGCACAGTTAAATAAAATAGATGCTGCAATTGAATTGCTTCCATCACCTAGAATAGCAAAATCACAACAAAGAGAAAAAATATCAAATTATGTAATAAGTATATTTGACACGATCAGGATAACTATTTTACAGCCACAGGCTGCAATAGCAGTTTCTGCTTTGGTAGCTTTATTAATAATTGGTGGAAGGATGTATTACCGCCAGGACAGTATAGAAGAAAGGCAGATAAATCTTTCTGAAGTTATAAACAAAACAAACTCAATAGCATCCAGAGCTAAATTTGGCGCTGAAGATGATCACGACAGAGATAGAGATCACAAAACAACTATAAAAATAGATACAGCTACAGCCTCAAGGAGTAAACTACTAAGAGACAACATCTCTGATCCAAGAGAAGACGAAAAGCTTGAAATAAAAGCAAGCGGTACAGCTGAAGTAAAGAATAAAAACAAAAAACTAAACTGATAAAGTAAGAGATCTAGTTTCTTCTTCCTTCTTAACGATATTGATAAAATCATCTATGGAAATAGGTTTTTGTTCCTGAGTATCCCTATTCCTAACCATTAGTGTATTATTTTGTACTTCAGCATCACCGATAACAACAAGATAAGGTATCCTCTGCAAGCGACCCTCTCTTATCTTTTTACCGACTGATTCATTCCTTATATCTGACTCAAATCTTATGTCATTTTCTTTTAATTTACTTTCCAGATTCGTAATAAATTCATTGCACCTATCTGTTACAGAAAGAAGTCTAAGCTGTACAGGGGCAAGCCACACAGGAAAGGCTCCTGCGTAGTGCTCTATTAAAACACCAAAGAATCTTTCCAAAGATCCAAGCAAAGCCCTGTGGACCATGAATGGACGTTTCTCTTTACCCTCGTTGTCTGTATAGGTCATGTCAAAACGTTCTGGAAGATTAAAATCAAATTGTATAGTGGTCATCTGCCATTCTCTGTCTAGAGCGTCTTTAACCTTAAGGTCTATCTTAGGACCATAGAAAGCTCCGCCGCCTTCATCCATTTCCCACGCGATGCCTTCTTTAGTAACGGCTTTTTTTAACGCCTCTATAGCTGTGTTCCACTTAGCATCATCACCAGGACTATTTTCTGGTCTTGTAGCAACGTATGCTTTTATTTCTTTAAAGCCAAAGTCTTTCCACATCTTTAAAGAGAATCTTAAAACTTCTGCAATCTCATCATCTATTTGTTCCTGTGCACAAATTACATGAGCATCATCCTGGGTAAACCCTCTGACCCTCATCAAGCCATGAAGCACTCCAGATTTTTCATATCTATAGACGGTACCAAGCTCTGCCCATCTAAGAGGTAAATTTCTATAGGAACGTTTTGACGTCTTATATATCATTACGTGGAAAGGACAGTTCATTGGTTTTACATAATAATTATTTTCATCTATCTCCATTGGAGAATACATGTTATCGGCGTAAAAGCCCAAATGCCCAGAAGTCTCCCACAGAAGGGAACGACCTATGTGCGGAGTATTAACCAATTCATATCCATTCTTGTAATGTTCTTTTTTCCAAAAATTCTCTATCAAATACCTTATGCGAGCACCTTTAGGATGCCAAGAAACAAGACCTGGACCAACTTCATCACTAGTAGAAAACAGATCGAGCTCAGCACCTAATTTTCTGTGATCTCTTTTAAGAGCTTCTTCTCTTCTTAATATATATTTATCCAATTCTTCTTTTGATTCAAAAGCCAAAGCATATATTCTTGTCAGCATCTGGTTCTTCTCATCGCCTCTCCAGTATGCACCAGCGGTCTTATCAATTTTAAATATATCAGTTGGTATTTCAGATGTATTATTAACGTGAGGTCCCTTGCAAAGATCTACAAATTCACCAAGTTTATAAAAACCTACTTTTGTTATTCCATCGTTCTTAAGGTCATTTATGAGTTCTACTTTAAATTCATTACCTAATTTTTTATAGTACTCAATAGCCTCATCAACTGGAAGTTCATAATGTTCAAAAGGAAGTTTTTTTTGTATTATTTTACGCATCCTTTTTTCAATATCTTTAAATTCTGTCTCGCTAAAGTCGCCAGAGAATTTAAAATCATAATAGAAGCCTGTAGATATAGCTGGACCAATACCCAGATTTGTATCAGGTTTTACTTCCAAAACAGCTGCTGCCAATACGTGAGATAAAGAATGTCTTATTGTTTCTAAATTCATTTGCAAGCCTCCGACATCATTTGTTATCACAGATTGCCAAAGACAGCAATCTACTGTAATATTCCAAAACAATATGTTGATCACAAAGAACATCCTTATAGTTTCTCCACACCCTGACGACGACGTTATAGGGATGGGTGGAACTATAGTCATTAAGGCACGTGAAGGCTGTGATTTCACCATAGTTTATGTGACTAATGGTGCTGGCAGCGCGCTAGAAGGCAGCTACAAGGATTTTTCAAAAGAAGAAATAATAAAAATAAGAAAATTAGAGGCAGAAGAAAGCCTTCAGATGTTATTGGATAACCCTCATCAGGCAGAACAAATATTCCTAGATTTTAATAGTTCCGACCTTTTTGAGAATCCAGAAATGTACAAAAAAGAATTTAGAAGCATACTTGAAAGAAAAGACTTTAATGAAGTATATCTTCCATACATAAACGACAGACATCCTACTCATAAAGCAGTTGCTAAGCTAAGTTTAGAAGTATTAAGAGCAAGAGAAAGAAAATTTAATGCTTATGCTTATGAGACATGGGACTCAATACCTGTAGATGAAGAAACAATATACGTAGACATAACTCAATACTACAAGAGAAAACTATCTGCCGTTAGTTGCCACAAGAGCCAATGTGCTATTACTCCTTTTGATGAGGGAATCATAGCAAAAAACAGATACAATGCCGTCTTCCACAAGGTAAATGAGAAGAATAAAATGGAATATGCAGAGCTTTTTCTAAAACTTTAAGCCTAAAGAGCCATACCTAAGCATAAAAGCGCCAGTGTCAAAAATTAATGCCCTATTATTATTTTTTGTAAACTATTTTTACATCCCTTTTGACAAAACTTTATACAGTGTTAAAATTATATCCAGCTGAGTGTAAAAATAAAATACAAGAGGTAGCCATAATGCTTAACTGGGAAGATTTTGAAAGTCTAAGAGTAATAAAAAAACTTAGAGCAATAATCGGACACTGGTGGAACGCAGAAATAATATTTGCCGACGAAAATGGTAATGTAAAAATCATAGATAGAAACAATATGCCCGCTTTTGGTAACAAAATATTCAACATGATAATGAAGAGTCCAAGAGGCATGGATCTTTTAACAGAAGTATGCAGATCGTTGGTAGCACAGGCAAAATCAGATAAAAAGTTTTATCACGTATGGCCAGAAGCTGGAATCTCCTGTTTTGTTGTACCAATATTTTTAGACAATAATTTTTCTGGAATAGTATTGGCAACGTCATTCTTTACAGAAAAGACAACAGAAAAAGATAAAGAAAAATTATACAAGGTCCTTAGAGACTTTGGCTACACAAGCAAAGAAATAGAGACTGGAATAGCCAACATTAAAACAATAGCTAACGAACAATCTGTCTATTTTGATGAATTAGTAGAGCTTGTTGGAAGTGAAATAGAAACACTACACGAAGAAATATCATCAAGAGAAAATAAAATATCTCAATTGAACAAAGAATTGGGAACAAGATATCGCTACGATAATATGATAGGCAAGAGTTCTGTTATGCAGGACCTCTATAACCTGTTAGACAAGATAAAGCACAGCGCAAGCACAGTACTAATACAGGGAGAGAACGGCACAGGAAAAGAACTGATAGCTAAAGCTATACACTTTAACTCACCAAGAAAAGATAAAGTTTTTGTAGTCCAGAATTGTTCTGCTTTTAATGATAATCTTTTGGAGTCAGAACTTTTTGGACATGTTAAGGGCTCATTTACAGGAGCTGTAAAAGACAAAAAAGGTCTTTTTGAAATAGCAAACGGTGGAACCTTCTTCTTAGACGAAATAGGAGACATGACACTTTCCATGCAAGTTAAGATTTTAAGAGTCCTACAAGAAGGAACATTTATCCCTGTTGGTTCTACAGAGCCAAGAAAGGTAGACGTAAGAATAATCGCAGCTGCAAATAAGGACTTAAAAGAAATGATAGCAAAAGGCGTATTCAGAGAGGATCTATATTACAGGATAAATGTAATAAATATAACTGTTCCTCCTCTTAGAGACAGAAAAGAAGACATCCTTTTACTAGCTGAGTATTTTATAGAAAAACATCATAAGGAAACTGGACTCCCAAAGAAAAAATTATCAAAAAAACTTTTGGCAAAACTTATGGAACACAACTGGCCTGGTAACATAAGAGAACTTGAGAATGAAATAGAAAGATTAATCGTACTTGCTGGAGATGATCCAATGATAGAAGCTGAATCACTTTCAGAAAGGATAAGCACATCTAATCATGCTGACAACAAAAAGGCATCCAGATACAGCGGTAAATTAAAGGATGCTATAGAAGAACTTGAAAAAGATCTTATCTCTGAAGGACTAAAAAACAACAACTGGAACAAATCACGACTAGCAAAAACTCTTGGTATAAGCAGAGCTAGTCTAATATCCAAAGTTGAAAAATACGAGCTCGATAAAAGAAAAACAACCAGATAGCCTGTATTATAAGAAATATTAATCTAAACTTCTTAGAGCTGGCAGCTTAGTCGCTTTATTCAGTCCTTATAATCTTAGAATTTGATGAGTTTATGTTCTTTTATCTTAGTGAGTAGTGTGCTCCTACAGATGTTAAGAGCATGGCTGGCCCTTTCTAAGTTCCAGGAATTCCTTTGAAGTGCCTGACATATTTTATCTTTTTCTGAATCTACGATATTAATTACCTTGGATGGATCACGGATGTCTGAGCAAGAAAGATCAAATTTATTATTTAATGATATAAATCTTTTTTCTATTTTTTTAGAAGAGTCCTTAGAACAAATATCACACATCATCTTTGCCTGTTCTATTACCGTCTTAAATTCACGAATATTACCTGGCCATTCATATTCATTTAATAAATTCATAATATCATCATCCATTACATAATCATCACCAAGATAAAAACGGAGAAGAGCAGGTATCAATTGTTTTTTATTTTTTAGTTCAGAAAGATATACGGTGCATGATTCTATCCTGTAATATAGATCTTCTCTTATACTTCCTGTTCTCAATAATTCATTAGGAGATACATTTGATGTAAAGATCATTCGCGCTTTATGATTTCTAACAATATCTGCACCAACAGGTTTTAATTCTGAAGACTCAATTGCTCTAAGCAACATAGGCTGGACTGACATTGGAAGATTGCCAATATCGTCCAACAAGATAGAGCCTCTACCTGCATTCATAAAAATCCCCTTGGACACAGACATGGCACTTGTAAAAGCACCTTTTACATTCCCAAATAGTTCTGATTGTGCTGTAGCAGGGTCAAACGAGGCACAATTAAAAACAAGAAAAGGTTCATGACGTCTTGAACTGTTGTAATGAATATTCTTTGCCAATATTTCTTTTCCAGTCCCGGTATTCCCAACTATAAGAACAGGATTGTCATTCCTGGCATAAGCCATAGCATTAACGAAGTCCAAATCAGAAGCTAGCCCAGTAAGATTAAAAAACCCTTCTTCTTTACCAATATTATCTATAAAGAATTCATAATTGTTAAAAGTAAAGAAGGTAGGTTTATCTACGATAAGACACCTTTTTTTTGAACCTGCGACCAAGATAGCCCCTTTTTCATCTTGAGGTCTTACCAATATCTTTTCGCCATCTAATTTAAAAATCAAAGAGTTCGGAACATCATCAAGCAAACAGGAATCCATTAAACTAGATGAATAAAAACCATTTTCATTAAAATATATTCTTTCATCCTTAAAGAGATAAAATTTTCTCCTCTTATTATTGCTCCAGATCTGGATAAATGGTGGTATTTTCATAATAAGCCAATAAAGCAAATTTGATGCCGCTTAAAACCCTTAATAGGCAATTACCCTATTCTAGGAACACGACAAACAGTGCTTTGTTTTGGACATAAATCAGTTGACTATTGTGCTACTTCTAATAGTAATTGTATTCTAATCAGTAATTACATGTGGAGGAACACTGACAATGAATAACAGTTCAATAAGAATCCCTTTGCAGAAAAATGAACACGTTCTTGATTACGCACCTAATTCTTCTGAGACAAAAGCAATAAAGGAAGAATTAAAAAAGCAGATATCCCAGATGGTCGATGTACCATTAATAATAAATGGAGAAGAGGTCAGAACTAATAATAAAGAAGAGATTAAATGTCCTCATGATCACTCAAAGATATTAGGATACTATCATAAAGCAGGTAAAAAAGAGGCTGATCAAGCCATAAAAGCTGCTCTTGAAGCAAGAAAAACCTGGTCAAAAATGCACTGGAGCGACAGAGCTGCAATATTCTTAAAAGCCGCAGATCTTCTTGCTGGACCATATAGATATGTGCTTAACGCCGCAACAATGCTTGGACAGTCAAAGACAGTACTTCAGGCAGAAATAGATTCTGCATGTGAGCTTATAGATTTTTGGAGATTCAATCCATCTTATATGCAACAGATATACGCTGAACAACCAGATAGTGTACATGGCACATGGAACAAGCTGGAGCATAGAGCCCTTGAGGGTTTTGTTTTTGCAGTAACTCCTTTTAACTTTACAGCTATAGGCGGGAATCTTCCAAGTGCTCCTGCAATGATGGGTAACGTTGTTGTATGGAAACCAGCCAGCACATCAATACTAAGTTCATACTACACAATGAAAATATTAATGGAGGCTGGACTACCAAAAGGTGTAATTAACTACATACCAGGAAAAGGTTCTGACATTGGGAGCTCTGTATTCTCAAGTCCAGAACTTGCAGGCATACACTTTACAGGCTCAACCAGCGTCTTTAAATCTATGTGGAAAACAATAGGAGATAACATCAATAATTACAAATACTATCCAAGAATAGTTGGAGAAACTGGCGGAAAAGACTTTGTGTTCGTATATAAAGATGCAAATATTGAAGAAGTAGTAACTGCTTTAGTTAGAGGTGCTTTTGAATATCAGGGACAAAAATGTTCTGCAGCAAGCAGAGCATATATCTCTGACTCACTATGGCCAACTATAAAGAAAAGACTTATAGAAGAAGTCGCAAAAATAAAAGTAGGCGACGTTACAGATTTCTCAAATTTTATGAGTGCTGTCATAGACAAGAATTCTTTTGATAGCATTAAGTCATATATAGATTTTGCAAAAGATTCCTCTGACGCTAAGATAATATGTGGTGGAGAATGTGATGACAGTAAGGGTTATTTTATTCAACCTACGATAATTGAAACTTCAGATCCAAAATTCAAAACAATGGAAGAAGAGATCTTTGGACCGGTTTTAAGTATTTACGTTTATACAGATAACACTTTAGATAAAACGCTAGAACTTCTGGATACAACCAGCGCTTATGCTCTTACAGGATCTATATTTGCTAAAGACAGAAGCATGATCGCTTACCTAACAGACAAGTTGGAAAACTCAGCAGGAAACTTCTATATCAACGACAAACCTACTGGTGCTGTAGTTGGGATGCAGCCTTTTGGTGGGGCAAGAGCCAGTGGTACAAACGATAAGGCTGGAAGTTATCTGAACCTAATAAGATGGGTTAGCCCAAGAACAATTAAAGAAACATTTGTAGCAGCAAGAAAATTTGAATATCCGTTCATGGGTTAAAAAGTTAGCTTAATGTCTACAAAACTTGAAAGATATAAAAGAGTAGAAGAACAACTTAATGAACTGTTACTAAAAACAACAGATCCTATTAGCAGGACAGCAACAATAGTTGCTGTCCTGCATAATAAATTTAATTATTTCTCTTGGACTGGGTTTTACAGATTAATAGATGATGAACTTATAGTAGGACCATACCAGGGACTACTTGCTTGTTTGCTTCTAAAAAAACATACTGGAGTCTGCTGGACCGCAATAGATCAGAACAAATCCATTATCGTACCTGATGTACACAAATTTCCTGGTCATATAGCTTGTGATAGCCGTTCAATGTCAGAAATAGTAATTCCACTTAAAAATGAAAAAGGAATAATAGTTGGTGTTCTAGACGTAGACAGCACAGAGCTAAATTCTTTCGACACTGATGACGAAAAAGGATTAAGTAGAATTATTGAACTAGTGTATAAAAAACTAAGCTAAAATATTAACCTGCACGATTCTGATTTCTTAGATATGGAGGAATATCTAGATAATCATCGTCGTTATTATAATCATTTCTTTTGTCTCTTCTTCCTGCCGGGCTATCCTTTCTTGAAGCTGCAGCATCAAACAGATCCTCTGTTTTTGTTTCTTCTACTTTTACGCATTCCACAACTTTATTAATATTGTGTTGAACTGGTGTTGGTGTTTGTTTAACTACTACTGGTTCCTCTTCCATAAGCGCTTTCACACTCTCTAACACCGTTGCAGTACTGATACTTGGCGTAGTAGTGCAGACATTCTTTTCTGTCTCTATATTTTTCATTGTTTCTTTTATGCAAGTCAAACCAAGTCCATCATCAATTAGAGAGCTAAAGCCAGTAGCAACGACTGTCATCCTTATCTCATCACCCATATCATCATCTGTTACTACGCCGAACTTAACATCAGCATTCTCGCCTGCAGCCTGTGTAATATAGGAAGCACCCTTCATTACGTCTTCCATAGGCATATTAGGACCGATTGTAATGTTAAGGATCAATCCAGTTGCTCCGTCTATCTTTATGTTTCCAAGCAATGGAGATGTCATAGCCTGATTTGCTGCTTTTTTAGCTTTATCTTCGCCAGTTCCGCTACCAAGACCAACAAGAGCTACACCCCTGTTGTTTTTCATGATTGATTTTATGTCGGCAAAATCAAGATTTATATAACCTGATTTATTTATAAGATCAGAAATACCTCTTACTGAATGCAAAAGGACTTCATCTACTTTCTTGAATGCATCAACAAAGGATGTTTCTCTGCCTATGATCGCTCTTATTCTTTCATTTGGTATTGTTATCAATGTATCGACGTATTTTCTTATTTCTTCAAGTCCTACTTCTGCCTGTTTTTGTCTTTTTTTGCCTTCAAAAAGGAATGGTTTAGTTACCACTCCAACTGTAAGAGCACCAAGATCTCTTGCTATTTTTGCTATTATAGGTGCTGCTCCAGTTCCTGTTCCACCACCCATACCTGCTGTTATAAATATCATGTCGGCATCTTCCAATACCGCCCTTATCATATCTTCATCCTCTATCGCAGAAGCTTTTCCTATTTCTGGATTTCCTCCAGCACCAAGACCTCTTGTTGTCCTTTCACCAAGCTGTATCTTGAATGGAGCCTTACTTCTTTCTAGTGATTGCTTATCAGTATTGGCAACAACAAATTCAACACCGCTAAGGCCACTAGAGATCATTGTGGTTATTGCGTTACTTCCGCCTCCGCCTACTCCTACAACTTTTATCCTAGCACCTACATTAACCTTGCTGTCTAATTCGAACATGTTGTTTCCCCCATATTAAAATAATTCTTCATACCACTGTCTGACATTATATTTAACTTTGTCACAAAAACCTTTTCCTCTAGAGACAAATTTACTCGCTGGTCTTTCTAGTCTGCTACCATGTATTATTAATCCAACAGCCGTAGAATATATAGGGCTCTGAACTATATTTTTTAAGCCACCAAGATTAGTTGGATATCCTTTTCTTACAGGCATATCAAATATCATTTCTGAAAGTTCTGTTAACCCCTTCAACAACGACGTACCTCCAGTTATAACAATCCCAGAGGATAAGCGATCATAGTATTCACTCTTCTTTAATTCATTATTTATAAGAGTAAGTGTTTCTTTCATTCTTGCTTCTATTACTTCTGCCAAAAAATTCTTAGGTATGTTTTGCATATCCCTTCCACCGACTACAGGTATATCAACATAAGAATCCCTATCAACCATACTGGAAAGAGCATAACCATAACTTTTCTTTAACTCTTCAGCTGCATAAGGTGGAGTCCTTAGACACTGAGCAATGTCCTGTGTAACGTGGTTACCACCTATAGGAATAACAGCAGAATGAACAACACTACCTTCATAAAATATTGTTATGTCGCTGGTCCCACCACCTATATCAATAAGAGAAACACCAAGTTCTTTTTCATCTTCAGAAAGAACAGCGTAGCTAGAAGCTATAGTCTCTAAAACAACCTCATTAACATTTACGCCACCTTTCTGAGCACATCTGTATATATTATCCACAGACGCGGCATTGGCAGTGACTATGTGAACTCTTGATTCTAATCTTTGCCCAGCCATGCCGATTGGGCTCTTAATTCCTTTTTGTCCATCTATGATAAATTGACGAGGTATAACGTGAAGAACATGGCGGTTGGTATCCATTTTTGTTGTCTGAGCTACCTCTATAGCTCTATCTATATGTTTTTGAGTAACAGCTTGACCTTTTAGTGCGCATCTTCCAGCGTCGTTGAAACTTTCTACATGACTACCAGATATACCTGCGTACACACTTTCTATCTTGTAGCCAGACATCAATTCTGCTTCATGAACAGCAGCTCTTGTTGCTTCTGCTGCAGAATCTATATCGACGATAACTCCTTTTTTTATACCACTGGATGGACTGGATCCTATTCCAACAATGTCTATTCCGTTTTCTTTTACTTTTCCAACAAGAGCACAGATCTTTGTTGTTCCAAGATCTAACCCTATTATGATTTCATTATTTCTTGCCATGCGCGTATTATATAATATCTTTGTGATGTATGAAACTATATCAACCTAAAAAGAAAAAGAAAAAAATAGGAAGGAAGATTGTTGCTCTTTTTATACTGTGCCTTATAGTGTTCAGTGTCTTTAAGGGCTGTCAAGCCACGCTTAGATACGTAGAGAACAATGACCATTTTAAAATAACAGAAATAAAGATTACGGCCCCAAGTCACATACAAAAGCCTCAAATCCTTGCCTATTCAGGTTTAAATAAGGGAATGGGTATCTATAGTTTTTCAAAAAACGACTTAAAAAAGAAGATTAAACAACATCCATGGGTAAATAAAGTAAGTATAAAAAGGAGACTGCCATCGACTGTGGAGATAATAGTACAAAGTAAAGAGGTCAGAGCGCTTACCAAGATAGAAAACTATATCTACTATATAGATAACGACGGTAAACTGATAGACAAGCTCATTCCTGGCTTTAAGATGAACATGCCTGTAATCAATGCAAAACCAGAAGAATACATCAAAGTCATAAACATCCTTGATACAATAAAGAATATACACACAGGCAGTGAATTTTTGGACTCGGAAGTCTCCGAGGTCTTCATAGAAGAGAATATACTAACCATATACCCATCTTTAGAGAACATAAAGATTTTGATAGACATAAATAGACCAGAACAGTGTCTTAAAAACGTAAAAAAAGTCTTAGACAACCTAAAGGAAAGGGGAGAAAAAGCATCAATAATAGACGCAACCCTGCCAGGCAATAAAGTTGTCGTCCGTGGTATAAGAAAGTAGCAATATACCCCGACTTACAGTTAAAACTTAATCTAATCTTCTTAGAGCATTTTGGCAATTGCGTAGGAGTTTGTATGAGGTCCTTAGAATATTAGAATTTACAAGATTATGCGGCTTCAGAGAGAGAAGACCCATAATCTTAGTAAATTATTAGATTATAAGGACTGAATAAAACGACTAAGCGCCAGCTCTAAGAAGATTAGATTAAGTTTTAACTGTAAGTAGGGGTAAGTTATTATTCTGTCATATCCTTGTTCTGATTACTTGATGGTGATGGAGATGTATTAAGACCAGGAGCAGAGCCTTCCTGATATGTATTGGCTACATATTGAAAAAATCTTTTAAGAATATATATATCAAACGCAGATGCCTGCATAAGTATCCTTCCCCTCTTGGTTACAGCTGTTGCATAAAGATTGAACTTTGTATCATCCTGCCATATCAGCCACTGCCAAACACCAAGATTGGATTTTGAATAAGAGAATTTTTTATTAATCTTGTTATCTTTTAGAAAAACAGTCTCATGCCATATAAAGTTTTTAATCCTTTGTTCGTCTATATTACCTGTAAAATTATCTTTAAATCTTTGGATCGTAAGATTTGCCTGAATAACTCTATCTGAAGAACTAGAAAGTTCATCCCATAGATCAACAACGTAAATTCTTGGTTCGTAAACACCCTCTTCCTTTGTGATCTCATATTTTACATCTGACTTCCAATCACCACCTGGCGGTAAAGTAATATTATCATTAAGAACTAGAACTAATTTAGGTCCACCACCATATATAGGAAGCATCTCTTCTGATTCTTCCCATGGCTTTTGCCCACCCTTTAGGGACATTGGATCTGTAACAGGTATTAGCAACCACACAAAGAAAAGAACAAGAGCAAGAGCAATCACCATATAAAAATATTTACCTGGGGTTTCCATACTTCTATTTAGTATGTAGACTATTTTACTTACATCTCCACTTATGTTCAGCTTAAAAACAGCAATCGATTTTTCTCCGACACCACCAAAACAAATAATATCGCCATCTTTCAGAGGTGTTCTTGTTACCTTTGCACCGTTCACAAAGGTCCCATTAGTACTGTTTCTGTCTATAATAAAAACTCTTGTACCACTGTAATGTATTTCTGCATGTGTAACAGAGACCCTCGCATTGGATATCTCTATATCTGCATCCTTTCTGCCTATTTTTACAGTTCCACGAGGAATTGTGTAGATCTTTCCTTCGTTTTCTCCTCGGGTTTGTTCCAGAGTTACCTTTAACATAGTCAAATTGTAACCGTTATATGTGATTTGGGCAAGATTATAGAATTTCTGGATTTTAAATTAAGTTTCTCAAAGGACGATTCGCTTTTTACCTATTCTAAGTCTCTACTCTCTAAAATCCAGAAATTATACAAACTTTGCACAAACAAAAAGCCCCTCTCTTACGAGAAGGGCCTTTTTATTAACTTATTAGTTTCTATTAACTATTTAATGTTGAAAAAAGACTTTAGAGCATCAACCTTATCTAGATTTTCCCATGTAAAGCCTTCATTCTCTCTTCCAAAGTGGCCATAAGCCGCTGTTTTTGTATAAGCAATACTTCTTAGCTTAAGCTGATTGATTATATCAGCAGGCTTTAGAGGAAATAATTCTCTTACAGCTGCAACAAGTTTATTATGATCAACTTTACTTGTTCCAAAATCTTCAACAAGTACAGATAGAGGATCAGCAACACCTATCGCATAAGCAAGTTCTATTTCACACTTATCTGCAAGACCAGCAGCAACTATGTTCTTTGCTATATATCTTGCTGCATAAGCTGCAGAACGGTCAACTTTTGATGGATCCTTTCCAGAGAAAGCTCCACCACCGTGACGAGAATAACCGCCGTATGTATCAACAATTATCTTTCTACCTGTAAGACCGCAATCTCCCTTTGGTCCACCAACAACAAATCTACCTGTTGGATTCACATAATATGTAGGGTTCTTTAAAAGATTAGCAGGTAATGTTTTCTTTATTACTTCTTCAATTATACGACTCTGAAGATCTTTGTGACTAATTGATTCTGAATGCTGAGAAGATACAACTACTGTTGTTATTTCTACAGGCTTATTGTTTTCATATCTTACTGTAACCTGTGTTTTTCCATCAGGTCTAAGCTCTGATATTTTTCCGTTCTTTCTTACGTCTGTAAGTTTTTTTGCAAGTTCATGAGCATAATAGATAGGAGCTGGCATATAAACGTTTGTGTCTCTGCAAGCAAAACCAAACATCATGCCCTGATCTCCAGCACCCTGCTCTTTAAAAAGACCAGAACCTTCGTCAACACCCTGAGCAATATCTGGGGACTGCTTATCAATAGATGTCATAACGGCACATGTTTCCCAGTCAAAGCCCATATCTGAATGATCGTAACCGATATTCTTTATAGTAGATCTTACTACTGAAGGCATATCGACGTAAGTATTTGTAGTTATCTCTCCAGCTATTACAGCCATTCCAGTAGTAACAAGAGTTTCACATGCAACTCTAGAACTTGGATCATCTTTTAACATTGCTTCAAGAATAGCATCTGATATTTGATCTGCTACTTTATCTGGATGTCCTTCCGTTACAGATTCTGATGTAAAAATGTAATCTCCAGCCATTTGTTTATTCCTCCGTTTAAATAAATATGACAAGGTTTTTAATATCAAGGGGTCACCATTGTCAAGCCGTTACCTAGTAGTCAACAGTCTGACCCTTAATAATTTTCTCTGTATCCAAAGCTATTACAAGTTCTTCATTCGTAGGAATGATGAAGATAGGTACCTTAGAATCACTCGCTGATATCTTTGCCTCTTTCCTGTTCAGATCAAGATTAAGCTTCTTATCAAGCTTAATTCCAAGCCACTCTAAACCGTCGGTAGAGTATTCCCTTACGAACTCATCATTTTCTCCTATCCCGCCGGTGAACACAAGTGCGTCAAGACCTCCTAACGCCGCTACATATGAGCCAATATACTTTTTCAGCCTATAACAATACATATCCAAAGCTAATTTCGCATCATTGTCGCCCTGCGCTATAAGATCATGAAGTTCTCTCATATCATTACATTTTCCGGATATGCCAAGTATTCCGCTTTTTTTATTAAGAATGTCATTAACTTCTTTTTGAGTAAGTTTAAGGTTCTCCATCATGAAAAGAGGCAGAGCAGGATCCATATCCCCTCCTCTTGTTCCCATCATTAAACCTTCAAGTGGAGTTAATCCCATAGATGTATCGACACTAATACCATTTTTTATAGCCGTAACACTTGCGCCATTACCTAGGTGACAGGTTATTATTTTTAGGTCCTTTATGTTTTTATCTAATTTTATAGCTGCTTTTTCAGACACAAACCTGTGAGAAGTTCCATGAAAGCCATATCTTTTTATTTTATTCTCGTTGTAGTACTTTTGTGGAATAGCATATAAGAAGGCATGCTTTGGCATCTTCTGATGAAAAGCTGTATCAAAAACACCACATTGAACATGACTAGGAAAAAGTTTTTGGCAAACCTCTATACCTATTATGTTAGCTGGATTATGAAGAGGAGCCAAAAATGTGAATTTTTTTAAAACAGCGACAACATCATTTGTTATCTTTACAGAAGAGCAAAATTCTTCTGAACCATGAACGACTCTGTGTCCAATACCATCTATATCATCCTTGCTTTTTATAACTCCAGATTCAGCATCCTGAAGATAATCTACGATCTTTTTTATTGCTTCTTCATGGTTTAAAAAAACTGCTTTAACTTTTGATAGTGAATAAGCTTTATTGTTCTTGTAAGAAAAAAGGCCGTCCTTCTCTCCTATCCTCTCTGCCATACCCCAAGCCAATTTTTCCTGTGTCTCAGTCTCAACAAATTGGAACTTTACGGAAGAGCTTCCGCAATTAATTACCAGAACTCTCATTGATGTATTACTCCTTTATTAGTAGATAAAATATATCTTTAGAAGTTAAAGAAACTCCATGGAAGCAGTCCGCTTTTCCTTCCGCTGAATGCCAAACGATCATACCATCAACGACTACCCTGTTGCCTTTGTGATCTAACTCAACTGTTATAATGTCTCCAGGCTCAAAACATTTTCTTCCAGAAATACATATACCAACCTCGCTGAAATTAACAAGTTCAAACAAACCTTCTTCGTTATCTTTTTTTCTAATAATCCTTGCTTTTATCTTGTAAAGAGTAGCATCAAACCTTGGGTATTTTCTCTTATCGCTGTATGTGTCTTTTATCGGAAGCAAGCTATTGAGTTTTTCTATTTCATCTTCTGTTATATCTATGCTGAGCCTCTTATTACAAATAGGACATGATGGCTTGCTGTAAGATGAAAAAGATAGAGACATCGAGTTAGTATTTATAAGCTGTGGAAATTCTTCATTACAGCTATTACAGTAGTAAGTAACTATAAAGGATCTAAGAACTTTGTGTGATTTTTCTTCTCTCAGGACAGGAGTCAAAAGTGGTTTTGGGCATTCTATAAGCGTTAAAGTATAACCTTTCTCTGTTATTTTCTTTATCTCACTGGTCCATGAACCTATGCCCTTTTGGTCAAAAGCAGATACTTTTCTTAGAACAATGACAATTTCAGAGACATTTTCGTTATCCTTTAGAAGTTTCCATATTTCATTATCAAGTTTAAAATTAGCATCAATTACGCCACGCAAACCAATAGTTAATCTGTGGCCGATAATACTAAATAAGAATTCCATATACAAGTGTCTCCTTTGAATTTATGTTAAGAATACATACTATATTTTTCCATGGGGTCAAAGAAAAAACATGAACAAAGAGATCCTTATCGCAACAGTTTTTGAAGAAGGTAAATACCCAGTTACAAAACACAACGAAATAGCCATTTGTGGTCGTTCAAACTGTGGCAAATCAACACTAATAAATGCCTTATTAAGAAGAAAATCCATGGCTCGTGCTTCATCAAAACCAGGTAAAACAGTATCTATAAACTTCTATAATTATGATGAAAAGCTGGTCTTGGCTGATCTTCCTGGTTATGGCTATGCCAAAGTACCTGACCAGATAAAAAAGAAGTGGAAATCCCTGGTAGATGACTATCTTTATAATAGGCCCCAATTAAAAACGGCTCTTATACTAAGTGACGTAAGAAGAGGTTTACAGGTAGAAGAAATATCTTTCATAAGCTGGTTAAAAGAAAACAACATTAATACTCTTGTAGTAATGACCAAAACAGATAAACTTTCTAACTCAGAACTATCAAAAGCAAAAAGGGATACGCTTGCCCAAGTGTCTAATTTATGGCAGGATATGGAAAAGAAAACGTTTTTTGTATCTTCCAACAATAAAGAAGGCTTAGAGGACCTAAAAAAGGAATTGAGGACTTACTACAAATAATGAAACTATCAACATTAACTACAGTAGAAATAATACTTTTTAATTTAGCCATCATCTTTGTGTTCCAACCAAAATTCATTTTTACAATGCTAAAAGTCAGACCAGCATCAGAAAAAATATTAAGAATGATCTTTACTGGTCTTGCCATAATGACAATCTGTGTGTTGTTTGCCTGGAGTTTTTACTTTGGGGCTATTTTGTTCTTATTCAAACGCGCTGTTCTAAACTAATTAACCAGGAGAAGAGACCAAATGCTCTCATTATATTGCGACAAAGCACTAAATACAGACGAAGCACAACATTCACTAGATAAACTGATTGCAAGAAGAGAATCCGGTGAGCTTGGTTTTATGGATGTAGATCTCTGCAAGGAAAACCTAAATAAAATAAAAAAAACTGCCGCTGATATACAAAAAAGAGCAAAAGATTTTGTTGTTTTGGGAATAGGAGGATCAAGCCTAGGCGGAAGAACAATGATCTCCGCTTTGACCAACAAGTTCTCTAATAAAGGGACAAAAGTTACTTTTCTAGATAACGTAGACCCTGATTATTTCTCTGAACTTTTAGAAACACTTGACCTATCTAAGACGATATTCAACGTTATATCAAAATCAGGTTCTACAGCAGAAACAATGGCACAATTCTTGGTCATATATAGACTCCTTAGTGACAAACTAGGAAAATACGAAGCTATAAAACAAATAATTATCACAACAGACCCAGAAAAAGGCGCTCTAAGACCGTTAGAAAAATCGATGGGATTCATGACTTTTAGCGTTCCTCAAAATATTGGAGGAAGGTTCAGCGTACTTACCGATGTTGGTTTACTTCCAGCTGCAGTAGCAGGCATAGATATAGATGCTCTAATACAAGGAGCAAGTGACGTCGTAAAATTGGGCCTAACAAAGAACACAGAAGAAAACATAGTACTACAATATTCACTTATAAAATATGAGCACAACAAAAAAGGACGAACATGTTCTGTAATGATGCCATACTCCACTAAATTGACTGATTTTAGTGCCTGGTATGTTCAGCTTTGGGCAGAGAGCCTTGGGAAAAAAGGACTTGGACAAACACCAATCTTGGCAACTGGAGCTACAGATCAGCACTCACAATTACAATTATTTATGGAAGGACCAAAGGATAAATTCATTACTTTTATTGGTATAGAAAAAAATAATAAAGCAGTTGAACTTCCTAAATTCGATGTAGAGATTGAAGCTTTCTCTTACCTTTCTGGGCATAATATGCAGGAATTAATAAGAGCAGAAATGTTATCAACAGAAAAAGCATTAAATGAGAATAATGTCCCATCAGTAAGAATAGAAATACCTAAACTAGATGCATATCATATTGGAGCATTGTTCATGTTCTTTGAGCTTTCTGTGGCAATTACTGGAGAATTTATGAACATCAACGCCTTCGATCAGCCAGGAGTAGAACTTAGCAAAAAGTATACATACAAGATGATGGGGAGGAAAGGGTTCTAATGACTGCCAGTAAAAAATCCAGAGATAAGACTAACGTAGTAAGCAACAACACCCTCAATATTAAATTAGAAAATGCAAAAAAAGATAAGGCTTCTCTACGACAGATGAATGGAAAATTCATAGGAAGAAAATATCCTATAAACAAAGGGTCCACTCTTGTAGGAAGAGATCCTGGCCTTGACATAACCATACAAGAAGAAAGCGTAAGCAGAAGACATGCAGAAATGATCTTTGATGGAGATTCTCTGCAGGTTGTAGATCTGGACAGCACAAATGGTACCTACATAAATGACAAACCAATAAAAAATAAAACAGCTACACATGGAGATCTCATAAGATTTGGGAGTATCGTTTTTAAATATATACCATCAGGAAGTATAGAGACTGTTTTCCATGATGAGCTACATAATCTTGCGCACCTTGATGGACTTACAGGCTCTTATAACAGAAAATACATCGTTGATTACATGGAAACAGAAGTAAAAAGATGCCAAAAGCTAGAAGTACCTTTTTCCATGCTGATCTTTGATCTAGATTTTTTTAAAAAAGTAAACGACACATATGGTCACTTAGCTGGGGATTATGTATTAAAAGAGACCGTTCGCTTACTAAAAGACAAAGTTTTAAGAGCTTCCGACATATTGGGTAGATACGGCGGAGAGGAATTCTGTATAATACTTAGCGAAGCACCTTTAAGAACAGCTTTAGATATTGCAGAAAGAATAAGAAAAGCCGTTGAGGGGCATGAATACATCTTTGACGAGAACAAAATGGACATAAGAATCAGCGTTGGTGTAGCCTCCATGAAAGCTACAGACACATCCACAACACTCTTTGAACTAGCAGACAAGGCTCTATATAGAGCAAAAGAGTCTGGAAGAAACAAAGTTTGTAATTAAGCTTAGTTATTATTTGATGAAACAGTGATCTTTGATAGGTAACTCATCCTATCTCTTGAATTGTTTGAAGTTTCAAGAAACCTGTGAGCTTCTGATCTAAGGCCATTCTTAGCTATAAATCTGTAGAACTCTCTGATAAGTGGGCTATTTCTGTAATTTTTAGGATTAAAAGCGGTGGTAGAGTTCTTTTCCTTTAGTATCTTTAGATCCATCTGAGCCTCCAGGCGAATATTAGATATACAACAAAGTTCAGTGGCATACTAGCAGAAGACGGGGTATTTATCAAGTAATATGTTTATCAACAGACAACTCCATCGACGTAATTTTGGCCCTTAAAAAGACAAAGTTGATTAATTAAAAATGGTTCTTTATGGTAATGACTCAAAATTTCTTGTCCCAGAAAAAGTAGTTACAGTCTCGTTAAAAAAAAGAAATGACACAGTTGCTTTCGTCGATAAATACTAATTTTAGTTATTAAAAGTAGAGCCTGTTAGTTTTTTTAGTTAAAAAGGCAAGAATTGGCTTGAAAATCTTTTTTAAATAAATCATACTTTTTTTGTTGCAATATGTTGTACTTTTTTCGTATATAGAGCGCGGCTTAAAATGAATTGATAACTAAAGAGGAGAAAAGAAATGGCACTTAACGTCGGAAAACACGTTCTTGTGGACCTACACGGATGCAATCCTGAGTCCTTAAAGAAAGTTGATTTTATCGCTGAGGCTATGTATGAAGCCGCAAAGATATCAGAAGCAACAATAGTTGGAAAATTCTTTAAGCAATTTGATCCTTGGGGAGTTAGTGGAGTTATAATAATAGCAGAAAGCCATATAAGTATTCACACATGGCCAGAGCATGGACTCGCATCTGTTGATTATTTTTCTTGTTCTGAAGAGCCAAAAATACACCTTGCTATTAACTATTTAAAAGCAGCGCTTGAGTCGACAAAATCAGACGAGGTAGAAGTGAACAGGGGAAATATGCAAATAAAAAGGGCTTATAGCAGTAAACCTGTTGTGAGTGTGGTACCAGCAAATGAAATGGCTATATGAGTTTTTTCCTGCTGCTGGATATAGCAAAGAGTCAAAAGCAGAACTTTCTTACGGCTACGCTATAAACAAAGTTCTTTTCTCAGACAAATCAGAATATCAGGAAGTTGATATAATAGAGACACCTGTTTATGGAATAGCATTATTTTTGGATCATCTTATGATGACGACTGAAAAAGATGAATTTATATACCACGAACTTCTAGCTCATGTACCTACTACAAGAATAGAAAAGCCAGAAAGGGCACTTATTATAGGTGGTGGAGATGGTGGTATAGCAAGAGAACTTTGCAAATATTCTACGATGAAAGAAATAATAGTAGCAGAAATAGATCAAATGGTTATTGATGCATCTAGAAAATATCTTCCAACTATAGCAAATAGCTTTGATGATCCAAGAGTAAAAATACAAGTCGGTGATGGAGCAGCTTTTGTTGCCAGCCAACCAGACAAATCTTTTGACGTTATACTTGTTGATTCAACAGAACCTATCGGACCAGGAATAACTTTATATCAGGAAAAATTTTATAGAGCTTGCTGCAGTAAATTAAAAGACAACGGACAATTTGCAGCACAAGGTCTTGCTCCTTTTATACACACAGAAAGCCAACAGTTAATGAACCAGACGCTTAAAAAAGCATTTAACTGGGTAAAACCATACATGGGCGTAATACCAACATATCCTACTTCACTATGGCTGTTCTTTCATGCATCAAAGAACTCTCAGGATATAAATAATATAAGCGTTAACAGATTACCAAAAGACACAAAATATCTTACACAAGAGATGCTATCCTCTTGTTATTCAATACCAAGATTTGTAGAAAACAATTTAAGTAACAATTAAATTATTTTTTTATAGAATCTTAATTTAAATTTTTTAAAGATTGGCGCTTAGTAACTTTATTCAATCCTTATAACGTTGAATTTGCAATCCCTTCATACAAGCTACTGCGCATTTGCCCAAGTGCTTTAAGAAATTTAAATTAAGATTCTCTAAAACAAAATAATATTAAACTGTTTTTTCTGTTTTTAGTTCATCATAAAAATTAACAAGAGTTTCCATAATGTATGGAGTTAGCCACAAGTAACCTATTCCGCAAGTTAGAATTGCTAATATCCCCCATCCTATAAAACTCAACATCATTACAAAATAATTCCATTTATGTCCATGCATCATAGCTTTGCTCTTTTTGATAGCATCAGCAGATGACATTTCTGGATTATCAATAAGTATAAAGAAAGCCTGAGAATAAGATAAAGCAGCAATAATACCTGGTACAACCAGTAATAAAGCCCACAAAAGTATATAGATCGTCATTAAAAGATATAAAAGAAAGGAAGGAATAAACCTTTTAAATCCATCAAATAGATTTTCCAGAACTGCTGGTTCTTGTCTTTTTATTTTCATAAAATAGCCAAAAAAGCCAAAATACAAAGGTCCCATAAGGACGATGGTAAGAATATGTAGAGTAAACGTTCCTACACCACCACATAATGCTGTAACCGCATAAAAAACCAAAGTTGCTATTACTACACTTGACCACTTACCCTTTAACTGTTCCAAAGACTTTGCTTTTAAATTAGATCTCGCTATCATTTCACCCTCCTTTGGTTCTTTATAATGGAAGCTACAATTGCCAACGTAAATACTGAGGCAATTACTAATAATGAGGTTGCTGTTTGTATCTTATAAAAATCAACTATTACCATTTTAATACCAACAAAAGTAAGTATTACAGACAAGGCAACCTGCAGATAGGCAAATTTATCTACTACTTGTGCCAATGCAAAATAAAGAGCTCTTAATCCAAGTATTGCAAAAATGTTTGATGTAAGAACGATAAAAGAATCTCTGCTTATTGCCAATATTGCTGGAATAGAATCCACTGCAAAGACCAAATCTGAAGTCTCAACTACTATAAGAACAACAAGCATTGGTGTTGCATACCACTTGTAATTTTGCCTAACAAAAAAATTACCTTCTCCAAATTCTTTTGTTGTAGGAAATATTTTTCTAAATATTTTAAGAACAATATTCTTTTCAGGTTCTATCTTTTTTTCCCCTTCAACAGCAAGTTTTATACCTGTAAAGATAAGGAAAGAGCCAAAAAGATACACCATCACATGGAAACGCTCTATTAATGCTATCCCTGCAAAAATAAAGATAGCTCTCAAAATTATTGCACCCAAGACACCCCAAAAAAGTATTTTGTGCTGATATTTTCTAGGTACAGCAAAGTAGTTAAATATAAGTAAAAAGACAAAAAGGTTATCAATACTAAGAGATTTTTCTATTACATAACCTGTAAGAAAAGTAATCCCTTGTTCATGTCCGTCCCATATATAGACACCAAGGTTAAAAAGAAGAGCAAGGGATACCCAAAATAAACTCCAGAGCACAGCCTCTTTTAGTTTGATCTCGTGAGCTTTCCTGTTAAACACACCAAGGTCTAACGCAAGCATTATAAAAACAAATAATATAAAACCTAGCCAAACATATATAGACAAAAAAAGCACCTCTACATGAGTTTCTAATCTCTAAAATAACTTATCAGTACTACCTCATGTACCTTACAAGAAAGAAAGCAGCTCCACAGACAAGCAAAAGTACAAGAGAAACAACCGCAGGGACATTCATCTTATTTTTAGTTTTGACAGGAATTGCTTTAGTTATAACTGATTCTGTAGTACTTGATCCATTGAGCCAGTTGGTATCCGATAGGATTCAACGACAAAAATACGAAGAATGG
>JBAXWW010000004.1:0-27318 GCA_037128215.1 bacterium
CTTCCTTTGGGCTGGAGACACCAATGATTGTATCTGTACGTCTATCATCTACAGCTTTACCGGCCATTTTATTACTCCAGCCTTCAACACCTGTAAAAGCTAAGATAGGCTTATTATACACCCATGAATAAGAAATTTCACAAAGTGTACCGGAACTTCCACCGACTACTACAATGATATCACTAGAAAGAACGACTATCTGATTTCTTGCCCAGCCTATTCCAGTGGAAATAGCATAATCCAGATGTTGATTAGCCTCTGTTCCATCTGTGCCTGGGAGTACGCCTATTACTCTGGCTGTTTCTGGTCTATTAGGAACAGACTGTGCTCCTCTTGATGCGGCACCCATTACTCCATCTCTACCGCCAGTTACCAATGAGTATCCGGCTTCAGCTATAAGCCGTCCCATTTCCTCAGCTATTTTGTTCAATTCCTTTTTTTCAGCTGAATCCCCGATTATTCCTATAGTTTTAATTTTCATAATATTGGTTTTTTATATCGAGGTCACTTGCTTGACAATGATTTTCTTGCTAAATGTTTATGAGGAGGAATGATTAATGATAGAAGTTAGAAATCTTATCAAAGAGTTTGGAAATTTCCGAGCAATTGATGACATCAGCTTTACAGTGAACAAGGGTAATATACTTGGATTCCTTGGCCCAAATGGAGCTGGTAAAACGACAACAATGAGGATAATAACCGGCTTTCTTAATGCTACCTCAGGCTCTGTAAAAGTTGCAGGATATGATATTACGGAACATCCAATGCAGGTAAAGAAAAAGATGGGTTATCTTCCTGAAACGCCTCCTCTGTATAATGAGATGCTGGTAAAAGAATATCTTAAATACGTTGCTGAATTAAAGGACGTTAACTCTAAAAAAATATCTTATAGTGTAGATAAAGTGGTCTCACTTTGTGGTCTGGAAGATGTTAAAAATAGAATAATAGGAAATCTTTCTAAAGGTTTTAGGCAAAGAACAGGTTTAGCCCAGGCTCTAATAAATGATCCAGAGATACTTATACTGGATGAGCCAAGCTCCGGGCTTGATCCTAAACAAATAATAGAGATAAGAAATCTTATAAAATCCCTTGCTGGTGAAAGGACTATTATTTTGAGTAGTCATATACTGCCAGAAGTACAGATGACTTGTGAGAGCGTTATCATAATCAATAAGGGAAAAATAGTTGCTGTAGATCATCAGAACAATCTTTCCAAATATCTAAGCGGTAACAATAGCTACGAGATGACTCTGTCAAAACTTAACAAAAAGATAATAGGTTTTATTAAGGACTTTGATGGAGTTTTGGATGTTCAGATAATTCCTAACAAGAAGAACGCTATATCTATAGATACTAAGCCAAATAAGGATGTAAGATCACAGATAGTTAAAATGATGGTGGATAACGATTATGAAATCCTAGAATTTAAAAATAAGGATGTAACACTTGAGGATGTCTTTTTAAAGTTAACAACTGAGGAGGTTCACAATATATGAGAAAGATATTGGTGATAGCCAGAAAAGACTTTAAAACTTATTTTATTTCTCCGATTGGATATTTGTTCTTAAGTTCATTTCTATTGATAGTTGGTTTTATGTTCTATCAGAGGCTGATTTTTTTTGTTAGGCAAAGTAACATAATGTCTCAAACTGGACAAAATGTAGCCGTGAGTCTTAATGATGTAATAATAAAACCTCTGTACGGTACAATAAACCTTCTTTTTCTGTTCTTAGTTCCATTAATTACAATGAGGCTGATAGCAGAAGAGAAAAAACAAAAGACCATGGAGCTTCTTTTAACTTCTCCAATAACTACAAACCATATTATTCTTGGTAAGTTTACATCAGCTATGATGTTAATTGCTCTAACACTTGTATGCACTCTAACATATCCTATCATTCTTTATTTTGGTGGTAACCCGGATATGGGGCAAGTCTTTACAATGTATATTGGCTTAGTATTGCTTTCTGCTTGTTATATCTGTGTTGGAATATTTTGGTCCTCATTAACAGAGAATCAAATAATAGCCGCTGTGTTAACATTTATCTCTTTATTGTTCTTATGGATAATTGACTGGGCAGCACAAAGTTCTGGTCAGTTGCTTGGCTCTATTATTTATTACTTATCAATAATGAGACATTTTGAATCTTTTGGAGAAGGTACTATAAGTTTTAAGGATACTATGTATTTTATCTCTTTTTGTATCTTTGTTTTATACCTTACATACTTAAGTATTGAATCGAAAAAATGGAAAAAATAGCAAACAAGAAGGAATATAATATGACTAAAAAAATATTAAAAACAACAGCACTAACATGTTTTATTCTCTTTTTTCTTTGGTTTCTGTTTCTGCCTCAGTTCTACAGATTTGCGTATGCCTTACTCATAATTTCTGCCCTTAGTGCTATTACATTAGCTGTCTTGAACAGAAAAGAGATCGGTTTATGGTTCAAGGATAAAAAGAGCCTAATGAGCTTGAATGCATTAATAAGCGTAATTGTAGTCTTGTTAATAGCATCAGGTTTAAATTATATAGCAAACAACAACGACAAGAAACTTGACCTTACTAGAGCCAAAGTAAATACAATAAGTAATCAGACAATAAAAATACTAAAAAGTCTTAATAAGGAAATCCATTTTATTGCATTTCTTGATCCAGCAATAGAAGGTGTCTCATTTAAATATGCGATAGAAAAATATTCATATTACACCAATAAAATCTCTTACGAGATCGTTGACCCTGATAAAGATCCTATTAAAGCAAGGAACTACAATATTGTTAAATACGGCACAATAATAGCTACATTAAATGGGAATGAAGTAAGATTTGAATCATTGACAGAAGAAGACCTAACTAATTCAATAATAAGATTGAGCAGGAATACTAAAAAGAAAATATATTTTCTTTCTGGCCATGGAGAAAGAAGTATAGCTTCAGACGATGCTAGTGATTATTCTATTCTAAAAAAAACAATGACAGGTCAAGGCTATACAGTAGAAAATCTTAATCTACTTTCTAATAGCGGAGTGCCAAGTGATACGAACCTTTTGATAATTGCAGGTGCTAACAAGGCTTTTTTTGATAAAGAAGTCAAAGTGATACAGGAATATATTGATAGGAATGGTCCTGTCTTTATCTTGTCAGACCCTTCCATGCCAAACACTACGATAAACGCCAATAATAACGTTAACAAGATAATATCAGCCTTAGGCCTTAGACTTAGGAACGACGTAATTGTTGACCCTCAATCAAAACTTTTTGGTGTTACTGAAGCTATGCCTGTTGTCCAGTTGTACGATAAAAACAACCCGATAACCTCTAACTTTAATGAAGCAACAATATATCCGTTTGCACAATCGGTAGACGCGTCTAAAGTAAATAAAAGTAAATTTGATCTGATCGAGTTATGCAAGACAGGTAACAGTAGCTGGGGAGAAACAGAAGCTAAAGAAGGTAAGATCTCTTTTAACAAGGATAGGGATTATAGGGGGCCTCTTGATCTTTGTGTTCTGCTTAGCGATAAGAAAGATAAGGACATCGCAGTATTTGGTAACTCCAGTTTTGTCTCAAATCAGTATATAAGCCATGCTGCTAACTCTGATCTTTTTATGAATACAGTGTCTTATCTTGTAAAGGATAATGACCTTATATCTATAAGACCAAAAATTGATGAAGCCGGTAAGTTTATGATGCCTGGCGGATTAATGGTTGGAATGGTCGTAGTATATGTTATTCCGTTTTCTATACTAAGCGGTGGTCTTGTTTATTGGTATAAAAGGAGAAAAAAATAAATTGAAAAACTTTACATCTTCATTTGCGCTATTACTTGTTCTCATAATCGTTTCTGCATATATATATTTTGTTGAGTATCCATCATACAAAAAAAGACAGAATGATAAGATCTTTTTTACAGGTGAAGTAGTAGATGCCAATATATTAAATAACGAAACTGGAAAAAACATAACACTAGTACTTAAGGATGGAGCCTGGTTGATTAATGATAAAAAAAGCGAAGATCCTAAAGCGATAAACACGATGCTTTATGTCTTAAAAGGCAAAAAAGAAAAAGACATAGCCTTTGCTCCAAAACAAATAGATATAGAAAAATACGGTTTAGTTAAGCCAGTTATGATCATAACTGTAAAAGACAGCCAGGGAACAAGTGAAGAGTTTGATATAGGAGCTAAAACACAAGTTGGTTTTGGTAGATATATTTGGCTAAAAAAGAAGAATGTTTTAGTGGTGTCTTCTGATATCTACGAAAGTTTTGCTAAGGAGTTAAAATAATGAAAAAACTTTATTACAACCTTATTAATGGAAGGATTTTTGGCTCATTTCTTTTTTGCTATATTATATTATTTTTAGTCGGAGCTTTAAATAAGCTTATTATGTTCAGCCTTGGAAGGGGAGATTCCTTTTTTACGGTTTTTAAGGCTGTAACAAGCGGAATAGGTCTTTCTGATTCAGTGTTAAATTCATTGGCATCATATGTAATGTTCTTGGGATCGTTTTATGGTGTTATCATTTTTCCTATATTTCAAATCGTTTCTATAACTCTTTATGCAGTGATAATACAGATGCTACTTCATCTGTTTATGAAGGAGCCTAAGCGATTTAGTGTGACCTTGAACATCTTCTATACAGTACTGGCTTTCTTATCAGTCTTAACCATAATCCCATATATTGGCTCTATAATTTCTGGTGTTCTATTTCTGTATATGGCAGCCAAGGAATTGGCCGAGAAGAATTCTTTCTCAACCAACAGGGGTATCCTTTTACTTATTGCCCCATCCATGTTGATGTTTATTCTGTGCTTGGGCTTTTTGTTTAGTATTTTTAAAATGATTTCATTCTTTTAATTTGGTGGTATAAAATTAAGCAAATGAAAGTACTTGTAAACTTAATAATGTCAGTTGTTCTTGTTCTGTTTGTTAGTGCTTGTGGCACCTTTGGTGTTGTATCAAGAAGCTATGATTACTCAAAACAGGATATCTGGTCAGCAATGACCACCATTATAAATAAAAATTATAATGGGGTAAAAAAGATAACACCTGATCCGCCTACTATGATCTCTAATTTAACTGTAAAAGATAAAAAATTCGGTATAGATAAGACGACGTATCAGGTCTTTGGCAGTGTCGCAGGCTTTAGCAGACCGTATGTTGCCGATATTGAAGTAAGAAGCTATGCTAACGGAGAAGAAACAACTCGTCATTATGATGTAGATAGAGAAAAAGCGCAGGAAATAATAGATCAAATAGGGATTCTGCTAGAGCATCGAAGGTATAATTCAAGTATTCAAGATCAATACATGCCATATTGACCATACTTAGGAGTTTAAATATGTCTGACAAAACAGCAGTAATAATAATGGCGGCAGGTGCCGGAACAAGGTTTAAAAGCAAAAGGTCTAAATTGCTTCATAACGTTGCTGGTAAACCTGTAATTAAATATCTTAGTGATATGATGAAAAAAATAAAACCGGAGCAGACTATCTTTGTTCTTTCTCATCAGAAAGATGAAGTAATAAAGGCTATAGGCGAAGATAACGGTTTTTACTTTGCAGAACAAAAGATCTTAGACGGTACAGCAGGTGCGGTAAGAGTTGCTCTTTCTGTATTAAAACCTGAAATAACAAGAATTGTAGTATTGCCAGGCGATACACCAACCATACCAGAAGTACTAGTAAGAGAACTTATACTTGGTCTTTCTCCTGTTGTTTTAGTCGGAGCAGAACTTGCAGACCCAAAAGGTTTTGGAAGGATTAAAATGGATGATGACAACAATGTTGTTGAGATCATAGAGGAGACAGATCTAAAAGGATACGACAGAGATATAAAACTTGTTAATGCATCTATTTATGGTTTTAACAGAAAGTTCCTGGAGAAAAGCCTTTCTGAAGTTAACAAGAATCAAAAGAAAAACGAGTTCTACCTTACTGACGTAATAGGAATAGCAAAGAACGATGGTCTAGAGATCCGTTGTTTAAAACATGACAATCCTAGCGAAGTTCTTGGCGCTAACGATAGATTCAGTCTTGCTTTGCTTGGTACTAAAATATGGATGGATAGAGCAAAACAACATGCAGAAAATGGTGTGTCTTTTGTTTCTCCAGAAAGAGTTTATCTGGATGAGAATGTTCAGATAGGGCAGGACACAGAGGTTTATCCTAATGTCTTTGTAAATGGTAACACCGTCATAGATGAGGATGTTACAATACTTGAAGGCTGCAGAATAAATAACTCTAAAATAGCAAAGGGAAGTATTGTTGGTCCGTATGTGATACTGGATGATGCAGAGATAGGCGAAGAAAATAAAATTGGACCATTCACTTTTGTAAGACCAGGAACAAAAACTAGTAAGAAAGTCAAAATAGGCGGCTTTGTAGAGACAAAGAAAATAACAGTCGGTGAAGGCTCAAAGATTCCACATCTTTCTTATGTTGGAGATGCAAGTATAGGTAAGAACGTTAATATCGGTTGTGGTGTAATAACATGTAACTACGACGGATTTGCTAAACATAAGACAGAGATAGGCAATAACGTATTTGTAGGAAGCGATAGTCAGTTGATAGCACCAGTAACACTTCATGATAATGCTTATGTTGCCGCAGGGACTACGATAACTAATGATGTTCCAAGCGGAGACCTTGCAATATCCAGAGGTAAGCAAAGAAATATAGAAGGATACGGAAACAAAATCAGGGAGAAAAAAGCTAAAAAATAATGTGTGGCATAGTTGGGGCTGTTTCAAAAGGAAATAAGAATGTTTTAGAATACATACTGACCGGTTTAAAAAGGCTGGAATATAGAGGATATGATTCTTCTGGTGTATGTATGCTTAGTGGTGATGATTTTACCACAGTAAGAGCTGTAGGCAAAATTAAGGAATTAGAACATAAACTACACGATACTCATTTGTCTTCTCATATAGGTATCGGTCATACAAGATGGGCAACTCATGGTAAGGTATCGGAAAAGAACGCACACCCTCATATAGTCGGCAACATTGCGCTTGTTCATAACGGTATAATAGAAAATTATTCAGAATTAAAAGATGAATTAATAAAGAAAGGTCGTGAGTTCCAGTCAGAAACAGACACAGAAATAATTGCGCATCTTTTAGATATGGAATACCAAAAAGGAAAAGACGAACTAAAGGCGATCTTAAATACTATCAAAAAACTGCACGGAATGTTTTCCTTAGGCATACTTTTTAAGAACTGTCCGAATACTTTGTTTGCTGTAAAATGTGGAACACCATTAGTCGCAGGAAAAAGTTCAGACACCTCTTTTATAGCATCTGATGTATATCCATTAGTTGAATATGCAGAAACTTATGCTTTTTTGGAAGACTATGAAATAGCAAGAATAGAGCCTAACGACATAATTGTTTATAACGTAAAAGGTAAAAAAGTAGAGAAAGTATTTAATCCGCTTAACATCACAGGAGAAGAACTTTCCAAGGGTGGATACAAATACTACATGGAAAAAGAGATCCACGAACAGCCGCAAGTAATTGTTAACACAATACAGGACAGAATATCAGCTTCAAGAGATGAAATAATATTTGATGATCTTCCGCTTAGTAAGGAACAGTTAAGGCAGATAAAAAGAATCTGCATAGTTGGCTGTGGTACCGCATGGCATGCTGGTTTGCTGGGAAAATACTATATAGAAAAATATGCAAGGATACCTGTAGAGGTTGATGTTGCTTCTGAATATAGATACAGAGATCCTGTAACATCCAAGGATGTTTTGACCATAATGATCTCTCAATCAGGAGAAACAGCAGACACACTTGCCGCAGGAAGAGAAGCAAAGAAAAAAGGTTCTTTTTTGATGTGTATTTGTAATAAACCAAATAGCACAATGAACAGAGAATCAAACTATACTGTCTTTACACAGGCAGGACCAGAGATCGGTGTTGCGGCAACAAAGAGTTTTACCTCACAGGTGAGTGTACTTTTATTGTTTGCTCTGTATCTTGGTGATGTTGTCGGTAAATTAGACAAAAAAGAGTTAAAGAACATATTGGAAGAGTTAGTAAAAATACCATTTCAGATAGAGAATGTTTTAAAACTTTCAGACCTGATAAGTGAAACAGCTTCTAAATATTTAAAATTTAGAACATTCTTGTTTATAGGCAGAGGAGTGCATTATCCAATTGCCTTGGAAGGTGCTTTAAAACTAAAAGAAATAACTTATTTACATGCAGAGGGTTATGCTTCTGGAGAGTTAAAGCATGGTCCGATAGCATTGGTTGATAATGATCTTGTTTTGATTGCAGTATGCCCTAAAGACGATCTTTATGAAAAATCGTTAAGTAATATAGAAGAAGTAAGTGCTAGGGGTGGTTCGATAATTGCTATAGGTACAGAGGGAGATAAACGTTTGGAAAAGATATCAGATGTATTTATTCCTCTTCCTGTGGTTAATAAGGACCTAATGCCGATACTTGAGGTTGTTCCTATACAGGTTCTTGCTCTGAATGTTGCCGTAAAAAAGGGCACTGACGTAGACAAACCTAGAAATCTCGCAAAAAGCGTTACAGTGGAGTAATAGAACTTGGAAAAATTATTAAATGATCTGAATCCAAAACAAAGGGAAGCTGTTGTCAATACAGACGGACCTATGCTTATAGTAGCTGGTGCTGGTTCTGGTAAGACCAGGGTTATTACCTGTAAAATAGCTTACATCATAGCTAAGGGTATTGCAGATCCGCATAACATAACTGCAGTTACTTTTACTAACAAAGCTACTGGAGAAATGAGGAACAGAATAGAGGACATCCTTACAAATAAACTAAGATCACATCAGTCCATGTATCTTAGCGGATTAACGGTTTCTACATTCCATAGTTTTTGTTCAAGGGTTCTACGTCAGTACATAGACAGACTTGGACTTGGCCTATCAAATGATTTTGTTATCTATGATTCAAACGACCAAAAGGCTTTGATATCAAGATTAATGGATGATCACGGAATTGACAAAAAAGACACAGCCCCAAAGGAACTCGTCTCATTATTCTCTTCTGTAAAGAATGGAACCTCTTTTTTAAGACCAGACTCAAAATTCTTAAAAGTATTTAACGAGTATGAGCAGGAACTTAAAAAGTCCAGCGCACTTGATTTTGGCGACTTACTTATCTATACCTTTAAGCTTTTTACGGAACACAAGGATGTTCTGGAAGTATTCCAGGACAGAGCAAAATATCTATTCGTAGACGAGTATCAGGACACAAATAGGATTCAGTATAATCTTATAAAACTATTATCTTTAAAGCACAGGAACATCTGTGTGGTTGGAGATGAAGATCAGTCCATCTATAAATGGCGTGGTGCGGATATAAATAATATTTTGGATTTTGAAAAAGATTATAAGGATGCAAGGGTTGTAAAACTTGAACAGAACTATAGATCAACTAGTAATATCATTGGTTCGAGTTCTTCTTTGATAGCTAATAATTTCCAAAGAAAACACAAAACACTTTTTACAGAACAGGAATCTGGTGAAAAAGTAAAAGTTGTTTCTATGGTTAACGATATTAGAGAAACGGAATATATAGTTAACGAAATAAGGAAACACTACAAGGCTGGATTTAGATATGAAGAGATGGCAATATTCTATAGAATAAACGCTCAATCCCGATTAATAGAAGAATATTTACGCAAATCCAAAATACCATACAAGATAATCGGCGGTATAAGATTCTATGACAGAAAAGAAATTAAGGACCTTATTTCCTATTTAAGAGTTATCGTTAACTCTAGTGACAGCATCGGTCTAGAAAGAATAATCAACATCCCAGCTAGGGGTATTGGTAAAACGACCATGGATAAACTTATAGCGGTTTCTTCTGCACAGAAGACGAGTTTATTTAATGTCCTTTCTACAATAGAGCAGAGTAGTGAGTTTAGTGCAGGTACTAAGAAAAAACTGATGGGTTTTATGGAAGTGCTTAACAGTGTTAAGGCTTTAAATGAAGAAGGTTCAGCAGGCTCTATAATATTAAAGACGATCATAGATAAAACAAACTACATGGATTTTTTAAGAGATAAAACAGGTCATGAAGCAGATGAACGTATAGACAACGTTTCCGAATTATTAAGCGCAATGGCTGACTTTGAAGAGAGCAGTGAAGACAAAGGTCTTACTGCATTCTTGGAAAGCGTTGCACTGATTGGAGACGTGGACGAAGAAAAAGGCGATGAAAATGGCGTAAAACTTATGACCCTACATAGCGCAAAGGGACTAGAATTCCCTGTGGTCTTTGTTCAGGGAGTTGAGTATGGATTACTGCCTTACATTAGATACGGCAATGATGATGTTAACGATATAGAGGAAGAGCGACGTTTATTGTATGTTGGTATGACAAGATCCATGAAGGTTTTGTATCTAACATGGGCAAGAAGCAGAAGGGTGTTTGGCGGAATAAAGGCAAGATACTCATCTAAATTCTTGGAAGAAATAGACGCTAAGTATCTGGATGTGCATACTGATGAAGATACTTTTTATAAGGAACATCATAAGGAAGCGAGTTTTTATAAAGAGCCTGTTCATAGTTACGTTAGTAATGAACATCGCCATGTAGTAAAGAAGGATAAACCAGCAAGTGTCGGCTCTAAATATTCATATGACTACTCATCGGCCAACACTGCCGAGGTTTACGAGACTGATTCCGTACTGGGTGCAAAGGTAAGACATGCAACGTATGGGCAGGGTATTATAAGGGCAATAGAGGGCAAGGGTGATAAGGCCAAGGTAACCGTCCAATTTAGCAAATATGGCGTAAAAAAACTTATATGGGGCTTTGCAAACTTAACGGTCTGTTAGCATGGATACTGAACGTATAAATACCAGAGCACTGGGCGATCAGGGAGAAGAGAAAGCTATATCCTGGCTTATCCAAAACGATTTTACAATAATCTCCAGAAACTTTAGAAAACGAGGCTTCGAAATAGATATAGTCGCTATTAGTAGTGATGAAGTGCTAAGGTTTGTAGAAGTTAAGAACGTAATAGACGGCCACATAATGGATGCCGCATATTCTGTAGAGAAACGTAATATGCTAAGATACTTTAACGCAGTAGAAGCCTTTCTAGTGGAAAACCCTAAATACAGTGACTATAAAATGTGTATGGATGTCTTAGTTGTAACCATAGATGAGATTAAAAGATATGAAAATGTTACCAGTGATTTGGTTTTGTAAAAAACCATCTTTTTTTTACTTTGATCTAAACTTAACACACCACGGAGTCATATCCTGAGGAGTGCAGCAATAAGGTACACTCTTTAATATTCCAAGATCATCTGGAATCTCTTTATATTGTTTAAGAACAGAACTGTTTGCTCCAAATAATATTGCATGCATTGAATCAGCTAATGGATTTTTAAAAATGTAAGAATTGTTTTCACCTTGTTTTTCATCCACAGAGTATGAGTAATTATAGATTGCCTGTCTTAGTATGTTTGTTCCATAATTATATGTTGGATTAGCCATAACTAAGTAGTTTGATTCTCTACAGATGGAATATGGTTTTTCGTAAACCGTTTTTTCTCCTTTAGTAGAGATAATGGCTGTGATATTCCAACAGTTGTAATTAAGTATAATGTTGTCATCATCAAGTTCTTGCATTTGTTTTTCTGTAAAATTAGATTTTATATCAAACATCATAGTGTTTAAGGGTAAACTTGCAATAACAGTATATCCTTTGCTATGAAGAAGAGTTTCTATGTCGGTTACGGTTTTAATATTATAATCTACATGGTTGTTTAAACTGTCTGCAAGCGCGCTAAGACCAGCATATATATTTATATTACACGTTTCATGGCCAATGAATAAAGGCTGCTTAGTGTTGTTTGTAGCCAACAAAGGAAAGCAAACGCAAAAAAGATAAACAAGGGTTTTCTTCATATTATGTGTCCTCTGAAGCCTTATAGTAAAAAACAACAATATTTGTCAAGGATAAGTTATAATTATTGCCCCCTTGCAAGCCCTGGGGCTTTATGATAAACACTTCGGCACGGTCAGAAAGAGGCCGCTATGGTCGGACAAAAAGCCCGGCCAATCCTTGCTCATCCGCTAAGGCGAGTGGGCTATATATCCATAAGGAGGTTATATAATGCTTAGAACTTACGAGACGATCTACGTCGTAAATCCAGACGTATCAGAAGAAAATCAGACAGCAATCGATTCCAAGATCAAAGGTTTCATCACAGGATCTGGTGGTGAAGTTGGTCATGAAGAAACTTGGGGTGTAAGAAACCTTTCTTTCCCTCTAAAAAAACAGGCTAAAGGCAAGTACAACTACGTTCTTTACACAGCAGACACAAACTCAATCAAAGACATTGAATTCTATCTAAAGATCTCTGAACCTGTACTTACATTTTTAACAGTAAAAATTAAAGATACAGCAGATCTTGCAAGCGTTGTTAGACCAGACGTTAAAAACCTGAACTAACGATGTTTGAGGATAATTTTTTTGTTTGCAAAGGAAAACTCACCGGATGTTACGACAGAAGATCAACACCAGGCGGGATCCTTTTGGAGGAAATAGTAGTAGCTGTTCCAACAAAAGTTCCATGGAAAGAAAACACAATAATGCACATCAAGGTAACATGTTGGGGAGAAACAGTAGAAGAGCTAAAGAAATTTAAAACTGGAGACACGATAAGTGCAAAAGGTTTTATAGAGCAAACAGGACTTGGTGAAAAAAAAGAATTTAAATTGATAGCAACACAAATTGAAAAAGAGGAGAAATAACAATGAGCGAAGAAACAAGAGAAAGACCAGCATACGCAAGAAGAAATAGAGACGATGATTCCAGAGGCGATTCCAGAGAAGGCGGCAGAGGAGAAAGAGGCGAGAGAGGAGAAGGCGGTTATAAATCAAAAACTGCAAAAAGAAAAATCTGCAGATTTTGCGCAGAGAACATCCCTGTAGATTACAGGAACCTTAGAATGCTTAGATCCTTTGTTACAGAAAGAGCAAAAATAGTTCCTGGCAGAATCAGCGGAACATGTGCTCAACATCAGAGAGAATTAACAGCAGCTATAAAGAGGGCAAGACAGCTTGCACTTCTAGCTTATACATCTGGTCATAAGTTCTAAAAGGAAGATGAATTGAAAAAGTTTTTTGAAATATTGAGGGCGTTCTTTTCCAGCGTACCTGGGAAAGGTCTGTCCTCTTGTGTATTGTTGTTGAGTTCATTTTTTGCTGTATTCAGCGCAACTCCGGCAATATCAACATACGTTAGTGAAGGAAGGTTAAAAGGATTCTTGGTTCTATTAATAGGAGCAGTACTATGTTTTGTTATCGGTGGTGTGCCGGCTGGTTCTGTTTACCTATTTATTATCCTTTTTAGTTCTGTGATCCTTAGTGAATTAATAAGAGCTAACATGAGTCTTGGTAAGATAATAATTTTTTCAAGCCTTATAATAGTCGGTGCATACTCAATATTCTTTATGGTGTATGCAAACCTCCATTCACAGACCATTATGGATTTTCTGATCTCTAAGGTAAATGAAGCAATAGCTTTTATGAACACCAGCTATCCAGATGTTATAAAACAAACACTTATAGAAACAGGCATGAGCGAGAAAGAATTTGCGTCATCTATAGCTATTAGATTTCCTGGTGTGATGGTTGTTGTTATAGTTGTTTTCTTATTTGTTAACACTATGATGATCGCAAAAAATGACGAAAAACTATCTAGCTTTTTGAAGTTTGATAATCTTATGAGCTTTAAAATGCCAGAATATTTTGTCTGGATCGCACTAGTCTTTGGTAGTGTTTATTTGTATTCAACTACACAGTATAATAGTTCTAGTCTGGTAGAAATGGCAGGCTTATTCCTTTTTAAATGGGTAATGGCCATTTATTTCTTGTATGGAATCATGATAGCGTACACAGTCATCTCAATAAAAATACCGCAAGGATTTTTTCGAGCTTTATTGTTTTCTGTTATTATCGTTTTTGCATACATAGCTGTGGCAGGGTTAGGGTTCTTTGATACATGGTTTGATATTAGAAAATATCTCAACAAAAAAGGAGAAGAAATATGAAAGTAATTTTACAAAAGAATATTGGAAGAAAAGGTTCAAGTGGTGATGTTGTAGAAGTAGCTGAGGGTTATGCAAGAAACTACTTGCTTCCAAATGGCTTTGCTATTCTTGCTGATGAAGGCAAAGTAAAGGCTATGCAACACAACAAGAAAGTTATCCAAGACAAGATCAACCAGGAAAAGAAATCTGCGCAAAAACTTGCAGATAAGCTTTCTACACATTCTTGCACTATCGCAAAGAAAGTCGGCGAAGAAGAAAAATTATTCGGATCTGTTACTACTTCAGATATAGAAGCAGCTTTAAAAAGAGATGGCTTTGATATCTCTAAAAAGGACATAGTATTAGAAGACCACATAAGAGCTCTTGGTATATATACTGTTCCAGTAAAAGTTGCTACTGGGATAGAAGCTCATTTAAAGGTATGGGTAGTTAAAGAATGACGGACAATCTTGGATATAGACTGCCTCCTCAAAACATAGAGGCGGAGCAGTGCGTTCTTGGAGCAGTACTTCTTGAAGGTGGTGCGTCCTTTGAAGTCGTAGATATATTAAGTGAAGACGATTTTTATAGAGATGCCCATAAGAAGTTATTTGCTGCTGTTAAGAAATTAATAGATAGGAACGAACCAGTTGACCTTGTAACTCTTCAAGATGAATTAAAAAGATCAAACGAATTAGAAGCTGTTGGCGGTGTAGCATATCTTAGTGAAGTTCTTGCTATAGTACCTACTGCCGCTAACGCTACTTATTATGCAAAAATAGTAAGAGACAAGGCTCTTGAAAGAAGACTACTTACAACATGTACTTCTATAGTTAACGATATATACAATGCCGGATACGATACAGAAACCCTAATAAATGAAGCAGAAGGAAAAGTTTACAGCGTTAAGGGCGACAAGGCCATGGGTCAGTTCTTCTTGGTTAAGGATGTAACCAAGGATTACTTTAAAAAAATGGAAGAGCTATACCAAAAGGGTGAACACGTAATAGGTGTTAGTACAGGTTATAAGGATATAGACGAGTTAACTGGTGGTTTTAAACCTGGCCAGTTAATCATAATAGCAGCAAGACCTAGTATGGGTAAAACAGCCCTTGCTATGAACTTTGCTAGAAATTCCGCAATAAGACATAATAACGCTATTGCAGTTTTTAGTTTGGAAATGAGTAAAGAGGAAGTTTTAGGTAGATTGATAGGAAGTGAAGCAAGAATAGATATCACTCGCCTTATTTCTGGAAGAATAGAAGAAAATGAGTGGGGAAAACTCACCGACGCAGCAAGTAGACTTTCTGAAACAATGATATTTATAGATGACACATCTTCTCTTACTCCTGGAGAAATAAGATCCAGGTGCCGTAGAATAAAAGCACAGTACGGAAAATTAGATATGGTCATAATAGATTATCTACAGTTGATGAGGGGTAGTATCAGTTCAAAGAGTCAGAACAGAGAGCAGGAAATCGCTGATATATCAAGAACACTAAAGGCCTTGGCAAAAGAAATGGGTGTTCCGGTTATAGCACTCAGCCAGTTAAATAGAGAAGTTGATAAAAGAACAGACAAGCGTCCTTTTTTAAGTGACCTTAGAGAATCTGGCGCGATAGAACAAGACGCAGACATGATCATATTCATATACAGAGACGAAGTTTATCATAAAGATACTCAATGGAAGGGAGTAGCTGAAGTAATCATCTCAAAGAACAGAAGTGGTCCACAGGGTACTATAAAACTAACATGGCTGTCCAGATACACAAGTTTTGAAAACTATGTAGAAGGTGATGGCTACGGCGTAGATCTGTCTGGAGTGGATGATTTTAATTAGCTTTTATTATGTTCTTTTGGTATAATATGTATACTTGGAATTAAATAAATGAAATTACATTTTATTTTAATCATGATCCTTTCAGTTTACACTCTAACTTCTTGTGAAAAGAAGGATGACGTCACTTTAGAGCAAGCCAAACAAGAAATTGGGAATGAAGAGATCTATCATATTGATGAGATTGATGCTAAGGGCGATTCATTATCAGTGCGCGCATACACACAAGGTAATAAAATTAGTTATGATCTTTTTTATTTAAAGAAAGGTAATTCAAAAGAAGGAACGTATACTCTAATAAGAGAAACATTTGTTCAGATCGTAAATTATAAAAACTCCCTGGTTTGTTTAAATGATAAAGGTGAGATCTACATAGCCAATAACACCATTATGTATGCCAGAATACCTGTGGATAGTATTTCTAAAATAAAAAGCATTTCAATAAAAGGTGATGATATATACGCAACAGACGAACAGGATAAGTTGTATGTTTATAGGGGTGGTAAGAACACTAACATATTCATACAAGCCTGGACTAGTTTCTCTATTTTTAGAAGCCTTGGCGCTATACCATTAGAAATAGAAACAGGTAAAAAGACAAAACCTAAATATATAAGATTGTCACTCGTCAAATAACTTAATCGATTATTTTTTAAGCTTTTCCTGCACAACCAAGGACGTTAGTATCCTTTGCTATTATCAATTTAACTAATTCTTCCCTTGCTGCTCCAAGATACTTTCTTGGATCAAAGTTAGAAGGATCTTCCATTAATGATTTTCTTACCATAGCTGTAAAAACAAGACGACCATCGCTGTCTATGTTTATTTTGCAAACAGCAGAACGCGCTGCTTTTCTTAGCTGGTCTTCTGGTACACCCATTGCATCTTTTATACTTCCACCATATTGATTTATCATAGCGACATATTCTGGTACTACTGAAGAGGCTCCATGTAGGACTATAGGGAACCCTGGAAGTCTTTTAACTACTTCGTCCAGGATATCAAATCTTAACTGTGGTAGTTCTCCGCCCGTTGGTTTAAATTTATATGCACCATGGGAAGTTCCAATGGATATTGCTAGACTATCTACGCCGGTACGAGTAACAAATTCTTGTACCTGATCAGGATCTGTGTAGTGCGAATGTTCAGAACTAACTTCATCCTCTATGCCTGCAAGAACACCAAGCTCACCCTCTACACTTACATCACGGTCATGTGCATATTCAACGACTTGTTTACTTACTTTTATATTTTCTTCAAAGGACAAATGGCTACCGTCTATCATTACTGAACTAAACCCACCATCTATGCAGGATTTGCATAATTCAAGTGTATCGCCATGATCAAGGTGCATTACGATAGGAATGTTTGAGCCTCTCTCTCTTGCAAATTCAACAGAGCCCATGCCCATATGTTTCAACATGATAGGATCGGCGTATTTTCTTGCACCGCTGGAAAGCTGTAAAATAACAGGGGCATTGCATTCTATAGAGCCCCTTATAATTGCTTGAAGTTGTTCAAGATTATTAAAATTATACCCAGGTATAGCATATCCACCGTCGTATGCCTTTTTAAACATTTCTTTAGTGTTTGAAAGTCCCAATTCTTTATAAGAAACCTTTTTAGCCATAAAACACCCCTTTTCTAATACGTTTTTTAATTATTTACCCCGAATGTTTTTTGTTTGCAATCAGCTAATCCAAGTTTTTATTGACAAAAAATGATTTAAATACAAAATAGGGCGCCTTCTGATATAATTCTCAATTAATAGGAGATAATTATGGAAAAACTAAAGATAGATATTAAGAAAATAAAGAAGAACCTTCTTAAGCAAAAGGAAGACTTAGAACTGGATATGAAGCAAAATAAAGCTCCTATTTCTGAGCATGAAGAAAGCTCTTTTGCTGATGCAAATGATCTTGCAACACATGATACAGACTTAAGCAATGACCTTAATGTTAAACAGTTAAAGATAAATCAATATAATGAAATTTTAGAGGCTCTAGAAAGAATAGAGAACCCTGATTTTGGTCTTTGCGAGGATTGTGGAATAGAAATAGGATCAAAAAGATTAGAGGTTTATCCTGCTACTAGGCTTTGTATTGCTTGTCAGGAAGAATACGAAAAAGCACAAAAGGCCAAGAATTTGGTCTCTAACGCAAACCCTAATAGCAAAACATCAGAATAATGTTTAATATAATATTGTCAATTTGCTTGTCTGCAGTCAGTGCTACGATACTGCCGCCGGGCTTTACCCTAAGACAGTTTCAGGCTACACGCGCCAATGTCCTGAATATGAAAATATCACAAAGAGTTGTTTATTCAGGCAACATCTTTAATGAGACTATTTGGTTTAAAAACTCAGACAAATTCAAAGTCTCTATAGAAAAAGACGGAGATATCCTTACTCTTGTAAGGAACGGGCAAAAATGTATAGTCACAGGCTCTAGCTCTAGAGTTACATCTCAGGATCTTTGCAAAAAAAGTATCAGTAATAACTTTTATTACAGTACCCTAATGCCTGCCGGTAATCTTGTAAATTATATGAAATCAGTTGGGATAAAGGCCAACTATGAACAAACAGAAGTACTAAAGGACAAGGACGGGTATGCAAAACCTTCAGATGTCTTTATGCTCAGGTATGACAAAACGCCTATCTATGTAATAGGAGCTTCAGAGAGTGATTATTCCAGCGCGCTTAGCAATGCAAAAGGCGATAAGAAAAACGTTACAGATAAACTGCTAGAGAGCTTAAAAGAGAAAAGTCCGCAAATATGGCTGGATTCATCTACTAATTATCCAGTTAGGATATATGGAGAAGAGTCAGATAGCGGCAAAAAGCTAGAGATCTTGTTTGGCCCATATACTACTGACGGCAACGATCTTCCTTTCCCGTCCACGATAAAATTTAGTATGGATGGTAAAGAGATCTTGTCTTATGGTGTTCAGAACTTTGAAAGTAATATTTCATCAATGGATGATCAATTATTCAATGTAGCTACTTATTTGACAAAATTTCCCAAGAGTGTAGAAGAATCTAACCTATCAGAAAACAAAAAAGTACTTCTAAACTATTTGAAGGAATATAGATAATTATATCATGTTTTATTATGAAGTAGCTCCGTCGCGTCCATTTATGGATACTCTTACTTACGAGAGTGAGCTGGATATCCCTGTCGGCTGCAGGGTAGAAATACCAATTGGAAAATCAAAAGGCTTTGGTTTTATTCTGGAAAAAAATAAAGAAAATCCTGGAAACTTTGAAACAAGGAAAATAATAAAAGTAAGTAGCGAGAATCCTTTTTTTGGAAAAGAGAATGTTAAGTTCTATAAGTGGATATCTGATTACTACCACTATCCATTAGGAGAAACACTTTCCCTTATAATCCCTTCATTTGTTCCAAAGAGAAAGAAAAATTACGATGCTGTTGAAACAACAGCTGTTCTTTTGGATGACCCTATCGTTAGTTTTACTGAAGAGCAAAAAAAAGCTCAAAGATTAATACTGGATCCTCACACACAGAAACAACATTCAAGTAGGAACCTTCTTCATGGTGTTACAGGTAGTGGAAAAACAGAGGTTTATATAGAGGTAATAAAAGAAACTATTAAGCAAAAAAGGGGTGCCATAGTAATTGTTCCAGAGATAGCACTAACACCTCAGCTTATAAATAGGATAACAGGACATTTTTCTGGAGAAATATCTGTAATACACAGCGAGATATCCAAAGCTAAAAAATATGAAACATGGATAAAATTAGCAAAAGGGAAGAGTCTTTTGTGTATTGGAGCTAGATCTGCCATATTTGCCCCTATGCCGAACATTGGCTTAATAGTTGTAGATGAAGAGCAGGATTCTTCATACAAACAAGACGACCGTTTAAGATACAACGCAAGAGATCTTGCTTTGGTCTTGGGAAAGCAAAATAATGCCAGGGTTATACTTTCTTCTGCCACACCAAGTGTAGAAACGTATCATAATTCAAAAGAAAATAAATATTCATATGTAACACTAAAAAATAGAGTAAGAGGTCTTTGTCTTCCGGAAACAGTTATTGTCGACTTAAAAAAGGCAGACATGGTAAGTGAAAATTTTTCTGTAGAGCTTGTAAAACATATCTCTGAGACATTAAAGAAAAAGGAACAGATAATCCTATATCTAAATCGTAGAGGTTATTCAAACACAATAATATGTAAAACATGTGGAACAAAACTTTCCTGCCCCAAATGCTCAATTACTCTTACAGAGCATAAAGGTAAGAAAATAATGCTTTGCCACTATTGTGGGTATGAAAGAAGTGTCCCTAATTACTGTAGCTCATGTAAAAGCCACAGCCTTCAACCAGTTGGCTCAGGTACAGAAAAGGTTTATGAAGAAATAGCAAACATATTCCCTGATGCAAAAGTAATTAGAATGGATAGTGATTCAATTAAAGGAAAAAAGAATTTAGATGAAATACTAAAAAAGATAGCAGACAAAAAAGTAGATATAATCGTTGGTACTCAATTACTGGGTAAGGGACATGATTTTCCTGATGTTACTTTGGTAGGGATAATAAACGCAGATGTTTCTTTGCATTTGCCTGATTTTAGATCAGCAGAAAGGACCTTTCATCAGATCATGCAGGTCAGCGGTAGAGCTGGTAGAATGTGTCAGGGTTATGTGGTCCTGCAAAGCTATATGCCGGAACATTTTGCTATACAGAACGCCATAAGAAATGATTATGAAGGGTTTTATGCAGAAGAATTGAATAACAGAAAAGATGTCTTTTATCCTCCATTTGTAAATTTAGTCGACCTTAAGTTTAGTAGTAACTCAAAAGATATTTCACTTAAATCTTCAAAAGATGCCCTTGAAGTCCTTCAAAAAATTATAAGAACAAACAAAATGAGTATAATGATACTTGGTCCTTCTCCGTCGCCAATACCATTAATTAATAACAGATACAGACACCACATAGTCCTTAAGGGTAAGAGCAGGTCTGACCTAAGTAATCTTATTAAAACCTTTAATAAAGAATTTAAAAAGAACAAAGCCCTTAGGCTTAGTATAGATGTAGATCCTTATTCATTTATTTAACACTAAGTTGCATTTAAAAATATCTTATTAAATCTTATTAGAGCTGGCACTTAGTCGCTTTATTCTGGAATTATAACTTTGAATTTGCGTTTAATTTTATGGGTCTTCCTTGCTGGAAGCCGCATAAAATTGCAAATTCTAAACTTCTAATCCCATCATACAAGCTCCTGCGTAATTGCCAAAATGCTCTAATAAGATTTAATAAGATATTTTTAAATGTAACTTGGTATAAGAAAATATTAAGTAAGTTTTTTAATTATATTCTCGTGTTTTGGATAAAGTTTTAAAAGTTCAGACCTATCAGCTATCTTAAAATCTCTAAAATCAAAACCAGGAGCAACGGTACAACCAACAAAAGCGTATTCTGCTTCTGGATAAGCGCCAAACCAGCTACCAGCTTTAACTACGTGTTGAAAGGTTTGACCTGAATTAATATCTGTTCCCAAGGTGTGTTTTTCTAAGACACCATTATTATCTATTTCTATTATTGTTAATGGACCACCAGAGTATAAATGAAAGACCTCATCAGAACAAATCATATGTAACTTTGATACAGCTCCCTTCGGTAAAAGGTAATATATTGATGTAGAAAAATTTCGACCATCAGGAAATACTCCATCAGAAGGGAACAATCCGTCTGATCTATAAACTTCTTTGTAAAAACCACCCTCTAAATGAGGTTTGAGATCATAATAGGAAATAATGTCTTCTACTTTCATATTAATTACTCCTTCTTATGGTTTATTTCTTTTAATTCTTTAATCCCTTTTAATATTCTTGAAGATGGTTCAAGTATGTAGCTTGGATCAAGGACCAGTATTCTGTCCTTAAAGACATCTTTTAACATCTTATATTCTCTTACAGACTCTGGTTTATTCATGCCTATTATTAAAAAGTCAGGGTTTAGACTTATTATCTTTTCTATACTTAGTCTTTTATATCCCCCACTAAGCAAGTTTTTATATCCTGCACAGCGGATAGCATCAGAAACGAAAGAATTACTTCCAGCAGCAAAAATAGGGTTTAGTCCAACTATCATAAGTGCTGTTTTGCTTGTCTTATCAGTGCAGATATTATCAAACTCTTTTGTAATACTTGGTTCTTTTATGTTGAACATTTTTGACATTTTTAAAATGAAAGTTTTTATAGATGCTAGAGTGTCTGGTTTTTCAAGCATCATGTTATAACCAAGGTCTTTTAACTTTTTATGAATAGCAGGAGGGGTGCCAGCGAAGGTGCTAATTACCAAGTCTGGTTTACATTTAATTATTAGTTCTATGTTTGGTTTATGATACATCCCTAAGCTTTGCACACTATTACTTAGTTTTATGTCTTCTAATGGACCAGCTGCACACGCTATTTTCTCTTCCAATCCTATGTCTACTAATGTTGTGACTATTGCAGGGCTTAGAGCTGCTATGCGAGATGGATGTGTCTGCCCTTGGGGTTGTGCCTGCGCCTGTGATGACTGTGTCTGGCAAAAGGTATTGGTAGCAAAAATTAGAGTTATTAAAAAGATCATTATTATTGAATTGCTTTCTTTCTATAATTTTTTATCAGTAAGAATGAAGTAATGACAAAAATTATCAAAGAAATAAATTGTGACGTAGAAAAATATGGAGCAAAAAGATCGCCCCTAAAGTCGGATCTAAAAATCTCTACAAAACTTCTTCCTACAGAGTATAACCACAAGTACCAGTATGTTAATTCACCAGTGAACTTTTTGTATTTAAATCTCCAGTTAAGGATGAAGAATATAGCAAGGTTTACAAGTGCTAGATATATCTGTGTTGGATGCAGAGGAACGTGACTTGGTGTTAGACCAGCATTTGCGCCTTCTGGGAAAACAATGCCCCATGGTAAGGATGTTTGGCAACCAAAACAGCAACCCTGAAGCAAGCACGCCATTCTTCCAAGCGATGTTCCAATAGCAGTTGCAGGTGCCATAAGGTCTGTGATCTTTAGAAACTCCAATCCTTTTCTTTTTGCATAGATATAAATAAATATTAGAGGAAAAAGTATGCCCCCATAGATAACGTAACCACCTCTCCAGATGTAGAACATTTCTATGGGGTGTTGAAAATAATATTGCGGTTGTTCAAAGATTACGTGGAATAATCTTGCTCCAATATAACAAGTTGCGACTACGATTATGCTTATATCAAGCATGTAGATAACAGAAAAATTGGATCTCTTTGAATATCTATAAAAGGAGTAGATCCCAAGTAAAATACCAAGGGTTATAAAAGTATAATACGACTGGATATAAAAAGACCCGAAATGGAAAAGAATAGGTTTCATGCTTTTTTGTTAGAGACCTTGTTCTTGTTTTCCCTTTTTCTTTTTTTCTCTACAGACATCATTTCTATAAACAATAGAGCTACAGCTATGGTTATTGCCATGTCTGCAACGTTGAATGATGGCCAGTAATATGTCTGTGTTATCTTAAACTGTAGAAAATCTATAACAAAACCATAAGTTAATCTGTTAATGAAGTTTCCCATTGCTCCACCAATCACCAAAGAAAAAGCTACAACCTGATAAACATTCTCTTTTCCTTTTTTTAGAGCATTTCTTATTAGGAACCCAACCAGGACCATTGCGGCTAAAGGTATTATAATAAAGAACGGCTTTCTAAACCAGACTGGAGCATCATTTAAAAATGAAAAAGCAGCCCCGTAATTTCTTGCATAAACTATATTAAAAAAACCAGGAAGAATCGGGTTTGTTTGGTATGGTAGCATATTAACATCTATTAAGTATTTTGTTATTTGGTCTAACAAAACTACGAAGATCACAATAATAACTGATACTAAAATTAACTTATTGCGTTTTTGCATCTTTCACAAAGCTCCTCATGTTCTTTGATAGTACCGACTTCTTTTCTGTATTGCCAGCATCTTGCACATTTATTAAAAGATGATTTATTAACCTCAACGCTTAGTTCTGCACCTTTGCTGGCCTTTATGTTTGAGACGATAAACAAGGAAACAAGATCAATGTTATTGTCCTGTGTAAGTTTATAAAGTTCATCTGGAAGAGTTAGTATTACTTCTGCATCAAGGCTGTGACCTATTATTTTATCTTGTCTCTTTTTCTCTAGGACCTTGGAAACTTCTTCTCTTAGTTCTAATATTTTTGCCCATTTTTCTTCCAATGCCTCATCCATATTGCTCTTATTTACCTTAGGCATCTTTGAAAGATGAATACTGGCTTCTTTTTTATATGGAAGACACTGCCATGCTTCTTCTGTTGTAAAAGGCAGGATAGGAGCAAGTAGTTTTAGTATATTATCAAGTACATCATGCATTACGGTCTGGATGCATCTTCTCTCATATGAGTCCTTCTTGTTGACGTAGAGTATGTCTTTAGACACATCCAAATATAGAGAGCTTAGTTCTACAACGCAAAAATTGTGTATAAGGTGATAGATCTTGTAGAATTCAAAATTATCATAAGCAGCAAGGACTTCCTGTGTGAACTTGTTAAGCTCATGTATCATCCATTTATCAATTTCTCTTAGATCTTTATATGCAACTGTGTTCTTTGCAGGATCAAAATCAAAGACGTTACCTAGTATGAATTTATAAGTGTTTCTTACCCTTCTGTATGCATCTGTAACTCTTACGTATGATTCTTCTGAATAAGAAATGTCTTCTGCAAAATTCTCGTAACTAACCCAAAGTCTAAGTATATCTGAACCACTTTTCTTTATAAGGTCCATTGGATCGACGACATTGCCCAAAGACTTGGACATCTTATATCCTTTTTTATCTACGATAAATCCGTGAGTCACTACCTGTTTATATGGAGCTCTACCTCTTGTTATTACAGACTCAAGCAGTGAGGTATGGAACCATCCTCTGTGCTGGTCGCTTCCTTCAAGATATAGATCAGCAGGAGAACCAAGTCGTTTGTCTTTTTCACAAACAGCAGCGTGGCTTATTCCAGAGTCAAACCAAACGTCCAAGATGTCTCTTCCTTTTTTAAGATTTTCAGAAGAACATTTAGAACATTTTGTCCCCTTAGGTAGAAAATCTTTTACATCTTTTGAGTGCCAGACCTCTATTCCGTGTTCACTCACCATCTCAGCAACTTTGTTTATTATTTTTGTGTCAAGTATGGTCTCTCCGCATTCAGCACACTGGAAAGAAACTATTGGGACTCCCCATATTCTTTGTCTTGAAACACACCAATCAGGTCTATTTTCTACCATGCTGTAGATTCTTTTCATTCCTTTGTCTGGTGTCCATTTTACTTTTTCTATTTCCTGTAGAGCTTTTTTTCTAAGCTCTGTTTTTTCCATAGAGATAAACCACTGTGGTGTTGCTCTAAATATTATAGGGCTCTTACATCTCCAGCAGTGAGGATATGAATGTGCAACTGTTGATGTGAAGATCAAGGCACCGCTTTCTTTTAGATTATTTATAACTATCGCGTTTGCTTCTTTTGTTTTTATTCCACCAACAAGAGGAATATCCTTATAAAATACTCCGTGATCATCAACTGGATTGTAAGGAACTAATCCGTATTTTTTACCGACGATGTAGTCGTCAACACCATGTCCAGGAGCTGTATGTACACAGCCTGTTCCTGATTCTAATGTTACATGTTCTCCAAGTATCAACTTTGATTTCTGTTCTAAAAATGGATGCTGACATTCAAAATTCTCAAAAACAGAACCTTTTTTAGTTGTTAGCTGAGTAAAGTTGTCAGTATTTTCGCCAACATCTTTGATAAACTTTTCAAATAATTCAGTTGCGATTACCCAGACCTCATTACTTGTCTTGTTTTTATATGCGCCATATTCATATTCAGGATTTAGAGATATTGCCAAGTTTGCAGGAAGAGTCCAAGGTGTTGTTGTCCAGATAACAACAAAGATATCTGAGCTTTCTTTATCCAGATCTAATGCTTTTTTTAGATCGTTCCCTGCTTTGAATTTAACAAATATCGATGATGATCTGTGGTCTGCATATTCTACTTCAGCTTCTGCAAGTGCTGTTACACAATTTGCACACCAGTAGACAGGTTTATCTGCTCTGTATACTGCGCCAGTCTCTACTATTTTTGCAAATTCCTTTATTATCTGTGCTTCGTAATCCTTGTTCATGGTTAGATATGGCTTGTCCCATTCTCCATAAACACCTAATCTTTTAAAGGTTTCTCTTTGTTTATCTATGAATTCTTTTGCGTATTCCCTGCATCTTGAAATTATTAGTCCAGCATCAGTAGTTTTGCCAAATTTTTTCTCTACCTGTAACTCAATAGGTAGTCCGTGGCAGTCCCAACCAGGTACGTATGGAGATAAAAAACCTGACATGTTCTTATATCTTACTACTATATCCTTTAATATTTTGTTTAACGCTGTACCCATGTGGATATTACCATTTGCATATGGTGGTCCGTCGTGAAGCACATAGGGTGTATTTCCTTTATTGCCTTCAAGCACTTTTTCGTAGATCTTTTCTGCTTCCCATTTTTGTAGCTGTATTGGTTCTCTTTCAGGAAGGTTTCCCTTCATAGGAAAACTTGTTTCTGGAAGATTTAAAGTACTTTTGTAATCTTTTGTCTCTGACATAAAAAACCCCTTGAGTGCTTAATATTGTATGAATAAGTAATATAGTTTAAGTCTATATTTATCAATACTATAAGGCTTAAGACTTTGCACTATTTTGTGCAAAGATTATTTCCCTTAGGAAGTTCTCTCCGTAGTTATAGAATAAATCATTGTAGTTATTTGCGTCATAAACCTGGAAAGTCGCAATAGCACCTATCCCCAGGTGTCCAAAGTCCTTGTCAATTCTTAAAGCCCTCGCTCCACCATAACACCCAGCCGCTATAGCCTGTGCCACAGATATTTTTGTCTGGTTTACAGCAATAGCAAGCATTAACTGCATATTCAAACTGGCATTAGAGCCAGGATTAAAGTCTGAAGCAATAGCCAAACACACGCCAGCGTCTATCATCTTTTTTGCAGGAGCATATGGAAGTCTAAGATTAAATGATGTTCCAGGTAATACTGTTCCAACTGTGTTTGATCCTGCCAGAGCCTCTATACCCTTGTTTGATATGTGTAATAGATGGTCTGCGCTTGCGGCATCAAGTTCTACTGCAAGCAACGCACCTTCTTGATTTGTAAATTCATCAGCGTGTATTTTTGGTATAAGCCCATGTTTTTTTGCTGCCAAAAGTAAAGTTTTGGTTTCTTCACTGTTGTAGTAACCGTCCTCTAAAAAGACATCACAGAATTTTGCTAATTTTTTTTCTGAGACCATTGGTATTAATTTTTTTAACATTAAGTCTATAAACTCAGCTTTTCTTTGTTCTTTAGTGCCTGGCCCGGGAGGTGTAT
>JBAXWW010000005.1:0-23234 GCA_037128215.1 bacterium
CGCAGTAATAGCCACTAATCATATATCTTATTGGGATATATTAACAATATCAGCAACGTTTAAAGCTTTCTTTGTGTCAAAATCATCAGTAAAAAATTGGCCTATAATAGGATGGGGAGCTAGGTTAGTAAGAACAGTATTTATAGTAAGAGAAAAAATGATGAGTGCTGTAGATATTCTAAATAAACAGGCTACAGCACTTGTAAATAATGGAGAGAGTGTCGTTATGTTCGCAGAAGGCACTACATCCATGCATCCGTGTCTTCCTTTTAAGAACGGTGCTTTCCATATGGCAAAACAGACAAACACCCCTGTTAAACCAATAGCTGTTTATTACAGTAGAATGGATTATATCCGCTGGATAGATAAAGAATCATTTGTACCGCATCTTCTTAAGATGACAAGTATCCCAGATAGTTTTTGTTACATATATGAACTACCTCTTGTCTACCCTTCTGACTTTTCTAGTGTAAGTGAATTTAAAACAAAATGTCAGGAGATGATCCAGGAAAAAATAGATTTTATTAAAAAAACATACGTCGGAGAAAAATAAATGAAAGAATTACTGACAGAAAAAGAATGGAGTATAAGTAAATATTCTGTCGGTATGGCAGACACTGCTAAAGAGTTAGATGAACTTCATAAATTACGTTATGAGATTTTCAATATAGAGCTTGATGAAGGCATAAAAGAAAACGATGCTATAAGACGTGATATAGATAAGTTTGATGCCAACTGTGACCACCTCATCGTCAAAGATAGAGTAAACAATAAAATAATCGGAACATATAGAATCCATCCAAGTTGGAAAAGACATAAGGATGGCTTTTATACATCTACAGAATTTAATATATCAAAACTTGGACTAGAAAAAGGACGTAACATAGAAGTTGGTAGAGCATGTATACACCCTGACCATAGAGGTAACATGATAATAGCGATACTATGGATGGCTCTACGTCAATATTGTCTAGAAAATAAAGTTGATGCACTCTTTGGCGTGGCTAGCATACCAAAGTGTGAAATAGGAGAACTAACGTCACTATATAGACATCTCTTGGATAAAGGACATTTAATAAATGATGGATCTGTTACTGCTTTACCAGAACAAAGAGCTCAACTAGTTTCCAATCCTCCAGAAACTTTTAGAAAGGAACTATTAGGTAGTCTTATAAAAGGATATTTGAAGATAGGAGCTAAATTAATGGGCGAACCAATTTTTGATCCTATATTTGGATGTTATGATTTTTTTGTTCTACTAGAGATGAAAAATGCAAACTGGGATTACATTGACTCACTGGCAAAACTTCTGACCGTAGAAGCTTAATTTTACTGATTTGGATTCAAAATATTTAATTTAAATTTATATAGAGCATTTTGGCAATTGCGTAGGAGCTTGTATGAAGTCCTTATAATCTTAGAATTTACAAGATTATGAGGCTTCAAAAAGAAGACCCATAATATTACTAAATTATTAGATTATAAGGACTGAATAAAGCGACTAAGCGCCAGCTCTATATAAATTTAAATTAAATATTTTGAATCTAAATCGGTATTATTTATTGAGTCGGATCTTTTTCTTAAGGTCGGTCCAATAATCCATACGTTTTTTTATTTCTTTTTCAAAACCATAAGGACCAGGCTCGTAAAACGATGTCCCTTGTAAGGATTCAGGCAAAAAATCCTGCCCAGAGAATGAATGTTCCGAACTATGGTCATATTGATAATCTTTTCCATAATCCAGCTCTTTCATCAGTTTTGTAGGAGCATTTCTTATATTAAGAGGAACAGGTTCATTCCTTGTGTTTAACACTGAACTTTGAGCTTGTCCAAAGGCTGTATAGACACGGTTTGATTTAGGAGCTGTAGCAAGATAAATTACACATTGTGCAAGAGCAGTATGACATTCTGGATAACCTATAAAGTGAACAGCATCCTTTGCCGCCATTGCCTGCAATACTGCATTTGGATCTGCCATCCCTATGTCTTCACTTGCAAAACGCATTAATCTTCTAACTATGTAAAGAGGGTCGGCGCCACCTTCTATCATTCTTGCAAGCCAATATAATGCTGCCTGTACATCGGATCCCCTAAGTGACTTATGAAGAGCAGATATTATGTTGTAATATTCTTCTCCTCTTTTATCATAGGCTACTTTTCTTGAGCTAACAGCCTCTTTAATAAAGCTCATATTTATTTTTCTTATCCCATCCTTATTAGGCATTACACCGTTAACTGCAAGTTCCAGTGCATTAAGAGCAGTTCTTATATCGCCGTTAGAGATATTAACAAGAAAATCAAAAGCTTCTCCATCAAGTTCTGGATTCATTCTTCCAAGACCTTTTACTTTATCTGTAATTGCACGTTGAACTATTTTTGCAATATGCTCATCGCTTAAAGCATTAAGAACATAGACCTGACACCTGCTAAGCAGAGCACTTATTATCTCAAAAGAAGGATTTTCCGTTGTAGCACCTATCAGTATAACGGTACCATGCTCAACATGAGGAAGCAGAGCATCCTGCTGAGCTTTATTAAATCTATGTATTTCATCTATAAAAAGAATTGTATTATTATTAAACAGACCAATGTTCTTTTTAGCTTCATCAACAATTTCTCTAACATCTTTTACACCCTGAAGAACTGCACTAAATGAAGCAAATGTTTTTTTAGTTACATTGGCTACAACATTGGCTAAAGAAGTTTTGCCACAGCCAGGAGGCCCCCAAAAGATACAGCTGCTTAGGTTACCCTCTTCTACTGATCTACGAAATAATCTGCCTTCAGCAGTAAGGTGTTCTTGTCCTACATATTCATCAAAATTAGTCGGTCTTAATTTGTCTGCTAAAGGAGTTGTTCCCATAAATTTATTTTTCCTGGATCCTTACTATCCTATCCGACTCAATTACTTCTATCTGCTTAAACTTTTCTTTTATCTTTTTTACTTCTTCAAGGCCAGGGTCGTTCTCTAAAGAAATCTTAAGCATGTTTTTTGTAACAAAACTGAATTCCACAATACCGTAAGGCTTGAATTCTTTTTTTATCTTATTAATATTCGTTTTATTACGTATCAAAGCAATATATTGTCCTTTTATGACGGTATCGTCATTTTTGATATTATTACTCTTTATGTTCTGACTGTTGGAGGAACAACTTGTAAAAACAACAAGCAAGATAAATAACAATTTAATAACTAATAAGTTTTTCATTCTTCCTCCCTTTATTGTACTGATGCTGTTACGCCAGTTGGTGTATTTATATAAGTAAGAGAACCCCAGGCATCTATAGAATTACCTGAGACTGTTTTTTGAGAAAGAGAAGAAACAGATCTTCCTCCATTCAGAATAGAATTCTTAACCTCTGCATACGTATAACTTGGATTGTAAGCCATTAACATCGCCGCTAAACCTGTAACATAAGGTGTTGCCATGGATGTCCCGTTCTCTATTCGATATTCACTGGTTTGGTCTTTTATGCCATATATAGATAGATCAAGAAGGGCAATACCTGTTCTTGTCGTAGAAAAGGCCGTTGATGATAATTGAAAACCAATATAACAGTTACTGTGGCCTATACAGTTAGGCAATGAATAAGAATAAGCAGCTGCACTAAGTGGCAAACTCTGAGCTTCAGAGATCTGATACGGAGAACCAGACATAGGATTTCCACTGTTACTATAATATACATTTAGGTAGTCTGAAGTATCTACATCTACAGCTCCTACAAAATATAAAGAGATACGATCATAAGAATTTAGCAGGCCAGGATTTATGGAAAAATTCTTATACACACCTGCATCTGAGCTATTAACATAATGATTAGTTCCAGCTGCATTCCAGTTGTATGGACTAACTAACATTTTGCTTGAAGTTCCAACACAAGCCCAGCTGCCTATAGTACCAGTAAAATTATTCCAACCTGAACATGCACTAGAAAAATTATCAGTTAAAAGGAGATTCGCAAACCATGTGCTATAAACATTTACGCCTGGTGCTCCAACATCAACATCAACTGTGCTATAATTAGAAAAACTTGCGAGCTTATCTTTTTGATCTAAAGCGGCAACACATATTACGTTGGAGTTCGTATATGAACAAGGATACATTTTTGTTCCAGTCGCCATATTTTCTCCATCATTACCAGCAGCTGCGACGACTAAAACACCAGCTTGCTCTGCATCACTTATAGAAGAGCCCAAAATTGCATCATAACCGCTAACGCCAAAACTCATGTTTATTACCCTTGCATGATTCTGTATCGCAAAAGCTATACCCTGTACTATATCGCTAGTATAACCTGCTCCATTCTCATCAAGAGCTCTTATCGCCATCATGTTAGCTTTCCAACACACACCAACACCATCTTTGGCATTCTGACCTACAGCGCCAATAATACCAGCCAAATGAGTCCCATGTCCGTTAAAATCCATAGGATCATTATCGCTATTAACGAAATCATACCCGTGTTTTGGATAACTTGTCCCTCCATTCCACATGTTATCAGCAAGATCCTCATGTTTATAATTAACTCCAGTATCTATTATAGCGACTACAACAGAACTACAGTCTGTTATTTTGCTCCAGGCAGGTTCGATATTAATATCAGCACCAGCTGTTCCAGGATTGTTGGTAGAGATAACACCATCTAAAGAAAGAGGTATTAATTGTGCTGTGTTTTTAAGACCCCAAAGATGTGTAGAATAGTATGGGTCATTTGGAACAGAGGATATTCTGTAAATATAGTTAGGTTGAGCAATCTCAACATCTGGATTGTTTTGATATCTTTTTATTGCACTTTCAACATCTTCTGTAGAGGATGTCTTTACAGTCACAAAAGAAGAACCTTTTATTTTACTAAAACTGTTATCTCCCATAGAAGATATTACAGCTTTTTTTTCTGTATTTGTTTGAATATTATTCTTAAATTTTACTATTATTTCTCCATCTAAATATTCCACAGGTCCGTTCGTTCTTATGTTATTTCTTGTCTGTGCAGATAGATTATTTAAGAATAAAAAACCAATAAGTAATAATAATACTGAAAATCTCATTAATTACCAACCTGTATTGCATATTCACTAGAAGCAGAACTGTACGTTTTACTAGAACTTACACTGTTACCATATGCAACTACCCTGATGTACCATTTGCCATTTGATAGACTTAAAGTCGTTGAGGTTGGAGCACTCGCCCCAGATAAGTAAGGGACATCAACACTACCACTTGCTGCCGATGTGTCAAAACCTTGTTGATTACTATAGTATACAATATACCCGCCACCTGTGCTATTTACTGTCATGTCTTTATTAGCATTCCAGCTCACAGTAACGCTGCTACCATTACCACTTCCTCCGCTACTACATGCGCTGATTAATAAAACGACAGCTACAGAACAAAATAAAGTAAATTTGAGTATTTTTTTTGTTTTCATAGTTGTTATTTTATATCATTATTATGTATAAAATACCTATTGATTTTAAACCATGGGGTGTGTAAGGTAATAAAAACATTGGAATATTATCGGGAGCGGTACTATGAAACCAAATAGAACTTTATTTTTAGCCCTCGCTATTTTATCAATAATATCATTGCTTTCTTGTACAAAAAATAGCCAGAAAGAAGAAAACACCATAAATGTATACTCTGCAGAAGTAATACCTGGTGTAGATCCCATAACCATTTCCGATAGATATTCACACGCTGTAGCTAGACAGATATATGAAGGTTTATATGAGTATCACTATCTTAAGTACCCATATGTAATCTCTCCAGTTTTAGCTGAAGGTCTTCCTGAAGTTAGTAAAGACGGGTTAACCTATACTATAAAACTAAAGCAAGGAATACACTTTGCCGATGATGCGTGCTTTAAGAGCAATGGAGGAAAAGGAAGAGAACTAATCGCTAATGACTTTATCTACTCTATAAAAAGAGGTTTAGCCTCTTCTTTAACACAATCTATATTTTTCTACAGTATACTTTCGGATATAGTTATCGGTGTAGATGAATACAAAAAAGCATCTCAAAATAAAAAAGCTTTTGATTTTGATAAAGACATTTCTGGAATGCTTGCTTTGGATAAATATACAATACAATTCAAACTAAAAAAAGCGTCTGCTTATTTTCCTGGATTATTAACAAGACCAAATGGTTTTGTAGTTCCAAAAGAAGCAGTAGAATCTTATGGCGAAGACTTCAAGCTACATCCAGTTGGTTCTGGAGCTTTTAAAATAAAAGAGTGGGAAAAAGATTCTAAAATAGTCTTTGTAAGAAACACAAACTACAAACATGGTTTCTACCCAACAGAAGGTGAACCTGGAGATGCTGAAAAAGGTCTATTAAAAGATGCAGGCGATCCTCTTCCATTTTTAGACAAGATCAACATGCACATACTTGTAGAAGAACAGCCTCGTTGGTTAAACTTTAATAGAGGACTTTTGGATATCGTAGTTCCAGACAAAGATAGTTATTATGATGCATTTCCTACGGGTGGTGAGCTAGCTAGAAATCTTGCCGACAAAGGCATAAAAGTGACCAAAAGACAGAAGATGGAAATAGTTTATTATTCATTCAACATGAACGATAAGGTGGTCGGAAAAAATAAGTATCTAAGGCAAGCTATGAGCATAGCATACGACGGACAAAAGCATAACGCTCTTTTTTATAATAATCAGGCTTTCGTCGCTAATTGGGTTCTTCCTCCAAACATCTTTGGTTTCGATCCCGCTTATAAAAACCCATACCGTCAGTATGATATAACAAAAGCTAGAGAATTACTGAAGAAAGCAGGATATCCTGATGGAAAAGGACTACCTTCCCTAAATATGTTGATAACAGACTCCATAGCGGCAAAACAGATAGGAGAATTCTTTTCCAAATCTGTAAGTGAAATAGGAGTAAAAATAAACCTTCAACCTAGAAATTTTGGACTATTGCTAAAAGAATTAGTAGATGGAAGAAATTTTCAGGTTGTATCACTTCAGTGGAGAGCAGATCTTCCATGTGCAGAGGATTTTTTAAGGATATTCTATAGTAAAGCTTTTGCTCCTGGACCTAACGATTCACATTTCCAGAGCCAAGAATATGATAAATTATTTGAAAAAGTGTCAGAGATGAAAGAAGGTCCTGATAAACTTAAACTTTTAAATAGAATGAGGGACATAGCTGTTGAAGAAGCTGTTGTTATACCGCTGGTAAATCCAGCTATCATAACTTTAGCGCAACCATACGTAGAAAATTATAAACCACATATATTAGTCGGTGATGTATTCAAATATGTAAAGATAGAAAATAAAAAAAGAGAAGAAGTTCAGAAGAAGTATTACAAATAAAAGACCTTAAAATGTGGGGGAAAAATGAGACTTAAAACAAGAATTGCTCTTGTGCTTGTCGCAACCCTTGCTTTACTGCTAACCTCTTTCTTTCTTATCTTTAGTCGATCAACATTAAAACAAATAGAAAAAGTAGAGATCGACGGAACAAAAAAAGAACTGACCTTCTCGCTAAGGAATATGCAAAAAGAACTAAAAAATCTTGATGCATTTTTGGGAGATTGGAGTGAATGGGATGAAACATACAACTTTGCACAGTCAAAAATTCCTAGAATAGATTTCATAAGAAAAAACATGCCGCCAGAGAGTGTGCTTAAACAGAGAAATAATCTTTGGGCTTTTTTAGATAATAATAGAAATATAATCTATGCAATAGAAGTAGATCACAAGAGGAAGCTTGTCTCCCCTATCTCAAGAGAGTTAATTGATTTTTTTAACACAAAGGATATTCCAAGAGAATCTTCTGGAATAGTGGTAATAAAGAATAAGGTGTACCTACTTGCCTGCTCTCCTATTCTAGATAGTTCTGGAAAAAAGCCATCTGCTGGAACCATGGTAATGGGGATTGAATGGGATAGGACAATGATAGAGACTGTGTACCCAGAAGAAGTTACCTTCCACTTGGACATATTAGACAATAGTAATCAGGTAAATAATGGAGACATACAAGTAAATGATGTTTCCAAAGATAAAATTATATCCTCCATAATACTAAAAGACATCTTTGGTAAACCAGCAGTTAAACTTCAGGCAGATACAATTAGGCTTAGTAATTTATACGCAAGAAAACAGCTCTCGTATCTTTTGTTCTATATAATATTAGGTTACGTGTTTGCTAGTGCAGCGATAATATTGCTTTCAAATAAAATATTTATTTTACAGCACAAGATCTATCAGTCAGGAAAACTAGCCTCTTTAGGGACAATTGGGGACGGTATAGCCCATGAACTTAACAATCCTGTGACTATAATAGACGGCTTTACTCAAAGCCTTGAAACAGCTCTCCAAGAAAAAAAATCTCTGACTAAAGAAATAAAAGAATACCTCAACAGCATTAAAACAAATTTATTAAGAATAAGGAAAATTGTTGATAACATAAAAACCTTCAGCAGATCCAGCATGGATTTGAAAAGTTTAGAATTAAAAGACGTAAATAATATAGTTAGTGAATCTATAATGCTGTTTGAACAACAATTACAAAACGACAACATCAAATTGGAATTAGTTCTACACCAGGATCTTCCAAAGACTCTAGTAGACGCGGCAAAGCTTAGAGTAGCAATACACAACCTAATAACTAATGCAAGAGAAGAGCTGGTTGAACACAGAGAGAATAAGAAAAAGAAAATAAAAATTTCTACAAACCCTTCCACTGATAAAAGTACAATAATCATATATGTAGAAGATAACGGCAGGGGAGTATCTCCAGAACACATAAACAGGATTTTTGATCCTTTCTATACCACTAAAGAGCCTGGTAGGGGAACAGGGTTTGGGTTGCCATTAGTACATGGGATAATGAGGGATTTTAAAGGTAATGTTGAGCTCTCCAGCGATAAGAACAAGAACACAATATTTAAACTTACACTACCAGTAACAAAAGAGATCGATTGTTAACATAGTTGGATAGTTTTATTTATTATTCACTTCTGAGTGCATCTATAGGATTCATTCTAGAAGCTTTTCTTGCAGGCCAGATCCCAAAAATGAGTCCAATAGAAACAGAGAAGAAAAAAGCTACAAAGACAGAGCCTATAGATATATATGTGGTCCATCCTGCAAAGTATGACAAAAGAAATGTGGCAAAGACACCAAGCACAATACCCAACAAACCTCCAAATATCCCAACAACTCCAGCTTCTATTAAAAACTGCATCAGGATATCATAACTTCTTGCACCAATAGCTTTTCTTAATCCTATTTCTTTTGTTCTTTCTGTAACAGAAACAAACATTATATTCATAATACCAATACCACCTACTAAAAGTGATATCGCTGCAACAGATGATAACAAGACAGACATGATGTTGCTGGTCTGGGACATTGCTGCCTGAATATCGGCCATATTTCTTATCTGGAACGCATCCTGTTGCTGTGAAGGAGGTATCCTATGTTGTTTTATCATAAGATCATTAATAGCGTTTTGAGTGCTCTCCATCTGAGACACATCAGCCACCTCTATATCCATATAATCAATATAGGTCTTCCCAAGTAATCTGTGCATTGCTGTTTCTACTGGAACAACAATAATATCGTCCTGGTCCCTAAAACTTGTGGCACCTTTTTCTGGAAGTATTCCTATTATCTGAAAAGGTACTTTATTTAATTTTATGTATTCGCCTATTGGATTGTTCTTTCCAAATAAATTTTTCAAAACAGTCAGACCAATTACGGCAACTCTGCTTCTGCTTTTATCTTCGCTATATGTAAAAAATCTACCAACAACAGGTTCAGATGCATGCATCCGTGAATAAGAAAAGCTGGTACCAAGTACCTGCGTGCTCCAGTTATTATTTTGATATGTTGTCTGTACTCTACCATTAACATTGGGTGCAACTTCTTTAATGCCAGAAACCTTTTGCTGAACAAGTGTAACATCAGACTCCGTAATACGAAGAGCAGATGTATCAGATGATGCTCCAGCACCAGGTAATTTTATATTACCAGGTCTTAGAACAAGAAGGTTCGATCCCAATGATGCAAGTTGTTCCTCTATAGCTTTTTTAGCACCTGATCCAAGCGCTAACATGGCAATAACAGCTCCAACACCTATAAGAATACCTAAAACAGATAAAGCGGTTCTAACCTTATTACCAAGAAGGGTTTTTATTCCCTGTCTAAAATGTTCTATAAATTCTGTTATTTTAAATGGCACCACAGAGGCTTTTTTTAAATGTTTTTCTTCTTCTTTCTTCTGTTTATTTGCTTTTGCGTCTTTGTTTATTATTTCATCCATTACTATTTTACCGTCAGAGATTTTAATCAGACGGTTGGCCTGTCTACCGATACTTTCTTCATGGGTAACAAGTATTATTGTAATACCTTGTTGGTTCAGATCCCTCAATATAGACATGATCTCTTTACCGCTGGCAGAGTCCAAGTTTCCTGTAGGTTCATCTGCAAGAATAACTTTTGGTTTATTTATTAGTGCTCTGGCAATCGCAACTCTTTGTTGCTGTCCTCCAGAAAGTTCTGTTGGTCTATGCGATAATCTTTGCCCAAGTCCCAATTTATTTAGGATTTTTTCTGACTCATTTGTCTCAACTTTTCTTTTCGAATACAAAAGAGGTAGCGATGCATTCTCAAGAGCGCTCATCTTAGTAAGAAGATGAAACTGCTGAAAAACAAAACCAAAGTCCTTACGTCTATATAGTGCAAGTTCATCATCACTCAATTTACTTACATCCTTATCATATAAAAGATAAGAACCTGAACTTGGCACATCCAATAGGCCTATAATATTCATCAGGGTAGATTTACCAGAGCCTGACTGACCCATGATAGAAACAAATTCACCTTCTTTAATTTTTAAAGAAACATCCGTCAATACGGTAAGTCCTTCTCCATCCATATGGTATGTTTTGAAAATATTTTTAAGTTCGATCATTAACTCTTTTTCCTAGGTGGTGCGAATGGATTTACTTTTTTATCCCCTAACTGTAATTTTGGTATTAGAACTGTATCACCTTTTGATAGACCCGAAAGAACTTCAACATTCTTACCGTCGGAGATACCAGTTTCTATTGTCTTATCTATAGTCTTGGAAGATGATGAAGCATCTTCCATTATCACATAAAAATATCCATCTTTATTCTTAACAGCTTCAGATGGAACCAAAAGGACATCTTCTTTTTGCTTAATAAAAAAAGTAACATTAGCGGTCATGCCGCTTAACATATATTTTGGTGTAGAATCAGGAATTACATCCACTATATATGTTGTAACACTATTTATAGTCTTAGCATCTGGAGTTATATGATCAACATGTGCCGGAATTTTTGTATCAGGATATGCATCAAGAATGATATTAGCTTTTTGTCTTAGTTTTACTTGAGAAATATCTGTTTCATCGACCTGTGCTTTAACACTTAATCTATCAGACATCACAAGAAGAGAATCCGAAGTCGTAAATGTTTGTCCAGGCTCGAAATTTCTTAATATAATAGTGCCATCTATAGGAGCAAATATCGGAACAGGTTTATAATATTCCTGCCACTTTTTTAATTCCTCTTCTCCACCAACTCTGGCACCATCAAGCAAGGCCGCTCTTTCTGTTGAGCTTATAACAACAAGGTCTTGCCCCTTCTTAACTCTTTGTCCCTCTACTACGAGTACCTTCTCTACTCTGCCAGACACAGGTGCTTTTATTTCCAGACGATTTTCTGGTTGTACATACCCTGTACTAAGTACCGTTACCTGAACACTGCCTGTGGTAATAGAAACTTTTCTGAATTTACTATCGGCAGAGGTGTGTTTTTTTAATAACACAAACAAAAGAACGGATACAATGACAACAACTATACCGATGATCAATATCATCTTCTTTTTATTCTTTATCTTTATCATTTTATGACTCCTTTTCCCTGGGCAAGAAGCCATGCTGCTTCCGCTATAATTCTATCCCTTAAACTTTGAAGAGCTGTTTTTTGTCTGTTGATTAGATCGGTCTCTATTTGATCCCACTCTTCAAATGCCAAAAGACCATTGTTATATTTTGCTCTAGCAACTTCTGACCGTACTGTAGCTGCAGCTACAAAAGTATTACTGACCTTTACTTGCTCGACAGCATTAACATAATTAGTGTAAGCACGTTTAATATTTAAAAGAGATTGAACATCTGTGTCTTGCTGACTGAATATAGAGGAGTTAAGAGCCGATGAAGCACTATAAGAAGAATAAAAATCCCTACCACCGTTAAACAAAGGAATAGTAAGTCCAAGTGTTAACGACCATCTTTTATTTTGAGGGAACCACACATCATCCTGTCTTGACGTAGTTGCAGTAAAATCAAGGCTAGGATAAAAAGCCGAATGTGCTATTACAAGATCTGCCTGACTAGCTTTAACCTGCGACAAAGCTTTTTGGTGGTCAGGAATATTATTAGCTATTGCTTTGATATCTATATTTGGTTCAGGATCGCTAAGTGGAAGTAGTCCTTTTATTTGTATATCATCTCCAACAGTCGCTCTTCCCATCACTGAGGCTAACTGCTGTGTTGCTACTTCAAGCAAACGTTTTGATTGTATAGAATCAAGTTCCGCACTATCAAGAGCAGCTTTGGAAAAAAGATATGATCCTTTATTTTCATTACCGCCTTCAAATCTAAGACGGACAATATTTAGGTTATCAGCTCTTCTTTTAGATATATTTTGAGTTAAGTTAATGTTCTCTGTAGCGTATAGTACCTGTGCAAAAGCGTTTTCAAGATTATAGCTTACTTGTGCTTTTACGTCGGCAAGTGTCCACTCCTGCATTTCTAGATTTGCCTGAGCACCATTAAGTTGTGCTTTGTCTTGAAATCCAGAAAAGATATTTTGACTAGCTGTAATTGAAGCTGAATAATAACTTGATGCTCCAGGGACAAGAACACCTCCTTGTACCTGGCTTTTTCCATAAGAATCAGCCACGTTAGCACTTACAGAAGGTAAAAAATTTCCCCATAATGCTTTTTTCTTATACGCGTAAACATTAACGTTCTCTTTTGCGACCTTGAGATCAAGGTTGTTAAAAGTAACTTCCTTAACACAGTCATCCCATGTAAGTATCTCCACAGAATAAACTGGCAGAAACAATGATAATAAGAGGTATATAAACATATACATACTATATATGCCTGGACGAAGCTTACATCAAGATTATATTTTAATATCCACACTTGGTTTACTAATCCATTCAAATATAGTAGTTTTGCAGAATAAGGAGATACAAATGGATAACAAGCTATACAAAGAACTAGTTTTAAAAACAGAATCAAAGGATTTTGACAGTATTTCATCAAGGCTTAAGGACAAAAGAGCCCTTAGATTGCTGCACGGTTCTTGCGGAATAGCTACTGAGGCTGGTGAGCTCCTTGATGCTATGAAAAAACATATATTCTATGGAAAAGAAATCGATACAGTTAATATAGTGGAAGAGATCGGTGATCTTATGTGGTACAGCGCCATTCTATTAGATGAACTAGGAGTTGAATTCGAAGACGTAATGGATAAGAACATAAACAAACTAAGAGCAAGATACGGGGATAAATTCAGCGAAAAATCTGCAACAGTAAGGAATTTAGACAAAGAAAGAGAGATACTAGAAAAATAATTAAGTTAGCTCCTTATATCTAAAACAAGTAACAATGTGGTCATTTACCATGCCACTAGCCTGCATAAAAGCATAACATATAGTCGTACCAACGAATTTAAAACCTCTTTTCTTAAGATCAATACTCATAGCATCTGATTCCTTAGAACTAGATGGTATATTAGAGAGGCTTTTCCACTTGTTTACTATTGGCTTACCCTTAACAAACTGCCATATGTATTTATCAAATGATCCATACTCCTTTTTTACTTTCTTAAAAGCTATAGCATTCTGAATAGTAGCTGTTATCTTCATTTTGTTCCTTATGATACCAGCATCATTCATAAGTTTAGAGATTTTAGATTCATTGTACTTTGCTATTTTATCTACATCAAAATTATCAAAAGCTTTTCTAAAACCTTCTCTCTTTTTTAGAACAATATGCCAGCTAAGTCCTGCCTGAAAAGCATCCAATATCATAAATTCAAAAAGCTTAACGTCATCATGTAATTCTACTCCCCACTCTGTATCGTGGTACTCATTCATAAGCAAAGCATCATTTGTCCAGCCACATCTTTTTTTCATAATTTTAAAAATCTCCTCACAGCAAGTAATTCCACAAAACTGTTTCTGCGTTTAAGCTATGGTAATCAAGTTCTTCATGTGTTGAATTAACTTGGTCCCCTTTGAGTCTGTTGACAAGAACACAACATACTGCTGCAAAGTTAGGAAAGCCCCAATGATTTAAAAAAGCAGACATCAAAGGTGTTTCCATCTCAATATTCTTTACTCCAAGTGATTCTGCTTTCTTTAGCCACTCCATTTTTTCACTTTCTTTACATAGGACAATAGCGCCATCCAACCTGTTCTGCTCTATATAAAAACTATCTGCTCCTATCGTTTTACCCTCTATAATTTTTATACCGCTATTTATGTTAGCTGTGATGATCTGCTTTATACTTTCTTTAGGATAAGTAGAATTAAAATAAGTTTCTTTACCCAAGACCATCATTCTATATGGTTTAAAGTCAGGTAATAAACCTTCTGTTGTTATAACCACACTACCTGGATCAACCATTCCGCCACTTGTACCAACTCTACACCAAAAAACTTTTTCTATTTCCTCTATCTTTCCATTCTTCACTAAATAAACAAGTTTCATTAGCTCTTGCATAGCAATGGACATACTTGGCATACCCATTCCATGTGAAGAAAAAAGGACACCATTAGAATAAAAAACACTAAATCTTTCATCCTTTGGAAATTTAAGCACAGAGCTGTCTTTATGTTTAGCAGCCCATGTTTTTGCCATACGTTCAACCCTGTGTGCTGAACCAGACAAGATAACAGCTTTAACATCACAAACATCTTTAAGAATTTCATCGTTGCTAGAAACGCCTATGTGATACATGTGGTCGACTATCTGTCCCTTTAGAACTTTATCAAGGTAGGCTTTATTGATGTTTTCAATATTCACTTATATTAAAATATCTTTATTACTCATTTAAATCAAGCGCAAGAAGGACAAAACTTCTTGTAAACTTTAATACTTAGATGTACCTTATGAGTTACTAGAAGTCGCTCTATCAAGAAAAAAAAGAAAGGGGGATATGGACTTTGGAAAAACTAATAAGCCTTCTCGGACTACTTTTTTTCACTGGCATAGCTATTTTATTGAGTAAAAATAAAAAGGCGATCAGTCCTAGGACCATTTTAGCAGGAATCGGGATACAGTTCGTAATAGCATTCTTGATCTTAAAAAGTCCGCTCGCTAATAACTTTTTTGCATGGACAACTCAAATCTGTGCAAAACTTCTGAGCTTCAGTACAAAGGGAGCATCTTTTGTTTTTGGCCCAATGGCAGATATGGACCTTCTGGGTAAAACTTTTGGTTCAGAAAATGCTTTTATATTCGCTATATCTGTAAGTGCTACTATTATTTTTATTGCCTCACTTGTAGCTTTTCTTTATCACATCCGTCTGATGCCTTTGATAATATCTGGTATCGGCAAGGTTATGCAAAAACTTATGGGAACAACAGGAGCTGAGTCTACTGTTACAGCAGCAAACATTTGGTACGGACAGACAGAAGCACCGTTGGTAATAAGACCATATCTACATAAGTTAACTCGATCAGAGATGATGGCTGTTATGACTACTGGTTTTGGAACAATGTCAGTTGCCGTTTTTATCGTATATATAAGATTTGGGATACATCCTGTACATCTTCTAGCTGCAACTTTTATGGGTGCACCAGCAGCGTTAGTTATGGCAAAGATATTGATCCCTGAAACAGAAAAACGCGCTCACTATGATGATAGCGTAAAACTTGGACATGAATATCAGGGCGCAAATTTTATGGATTCAATTTGTCAGGGTGCAGGAGATGGACTTAAACTCTGCCTTAATATTTTTGCAATGCTTATAGCCGTAATAGCACTTATCGCATTATTCAATTATGCATTAACCGGTTTAGGCTCCTTGTTCCACATTGAAGGATTAACAATGGAAAGAATAATGAGCTATATATTTGCACCTATAGCATGGTTAATGGGAATTCCAGCTAAAGATGTTTTTGGTGTTGGACAGTTATTGGGGCAAAAACTTATTATCAATGAATTCATTGCATACGTTAGTCTAGCAAAAACACAGGTAACAATGGATCCAAGATCTGCTGCTATCGCTACTTATGCTCTTTGCAGTTTTGCTAATATAAGCTCAATAGCAATACAGATAGGTGGTTTTTCCACATTGGTACCAGAAAGAAGATCAGAGGTAGCCAAGCTAGCCTTCTATGCTTTCGTAGGTGGAACACTATCATCTTTTATGATGGCTTGCATAGCCGGCATAATACTTTAAGTAGGATAAAGAAATGGCAAAATTATATTTTAGATACTCTGCAATGAATGCAGGAAAAACGACACAACTGATACAGGTAAAATATAACTACGAGGAAAGAGACCAAAAAGTCCTTGTATTAAAATCCTCAATAGATAAAAGAGATGGTATAGGTAAAGTAAAATCCAGAATAGGCATAGAGTGTGATGCTGTCATTCTACATAGCGATACAAATGTGTTTGATCTAATAAAAAAACACATTAATAAAGAAAAACTTGATTGTTTATTGATAGATGAGGCTCAGTTTTTAACTAGAGCACAGGTTATGCAATTATGTTCAGTAGTAGATGATCTTAACATACCATGTATGGCCTATGGTCTTAGAAGTGATTTTAAAGGTAATCTATTTCCTGGAAGCGAAGCATTACTGTCTTTATCGGACAGCTTAGAAGAGCTTAAGACAATTTGCTGGTGTGGCAAAAAAGCTCTAATGAACACCAGATTGCTGGATGGAAAAGCTGTTTATGAGGGTGATCAGGTTCAAATAGGCGGCAATGAATCATATATCTCTTTATGCAGAAGGCACTGGAGAGAAGGCAAAGTAAAACCCTAAGCAGAGCTATTCTGTCGCTAGAGTTACGCTGCTGGAGGTAAAACTCCCATGGATATAATCGTTTTGAAAGCGACTTCTATACTCATTTCTATACGATTAATCTCTTCTTCTTTTACTAAAAGAGTAAAACCAGACGTTGGGTTTGGTGTTGTAGGAACAAACACAGTAAAATATTTTTGACCAGCCAGAGTAATTTCATTAGTAACAAAGGCTATAGTCTTTACACCTTTACGAGGAAATTCTATTAGGCAAACTGATTTAAACTGATCTTTATTACTAGAAAACATATTTATAATTTGTTTAATGGCACCATACAAACTTCTAAGCATTGGAACTTTAGCTATCATATCGTCTAGAAAAGAAAGCACATGCCTGCCAATAAATTTTCTGGATACCCATCCCACAAAAACTATAAACAATAGGATTATTATCACTAAAGAGAGTGAAACAGCTATTCTTATAAAAAAATTATCTGGATTACTAATAGGATATGGAAGAAAACGTTTAACACCACCTAAAAAATTTATTATAAAGACACACAACCAGAGTATTGCGGCGAATGGAACAAGTATCAAAACCCCACTTATAAAGTTTCTTCTAAAAAGAGTGGTACTTGAAGCCATTAATTAACCTCTCTATGCTAAACTTTCTACCAGGGTTATTATTGTGTTTGTTATTGTTTCCATCTCAGAGATTATAGCATATTCCCCTTTTGAGTGAATATCCCTGCATCCTATGCCAACTACAACAGCGTTAAGACCTTTATCATGAAAAACACCAGCATCAGTACCAGCAGTTATTGTTTTTATATCTGGCTTAACACCATTTTTTTCTAAAGCTTCCACGAATGTTTTTACTATTTTAGAATCTTTTGGAAGCACATAGCCATTAGAGACGATGTCTCTTACTATTTCAACTTTTGCGCCAGAATCTTTTGCTGCATTTCTAAATATGTTTTCCATTTCATCTGCAATAGAAAGTGCTTTTTTATTACTCATACTTCTGCATTCGGCCATTATCTTTGTGGTTTCTGGTATGCTGTTTCTTGCTTCTCCTCCTTGTATAATACCAACATTAGCTGTAGATTCTGCATCCAGACGACCAAGCTTCATCTTATGGATAGCTTCAACTGCTGTAAGTAACGCAGATAAACCTTTCTCTGGTTCTACGCCGGAATGAGCGCCTTTACCTGTATAAGTAACGTCAATATGTATATGTGTAGCTTCACCTATTACAACTTCATCTGGAGAATCCATATCAAGCACATAGACATCTTTTGATTCTATTAAAGAAACATCTAAATTTTTGGCTCCAAGAGAACCTATTTCTTCACACCTTGTAAGTATTATCTCTATCGGAGGATGTTTTTCTGAAGCCCTTATCATCTCTATTATTTCTGCTATACCAGCCTTATCATCGGCACCCAAGATGGTTGTTCCATCTGTCTTAATAATACCTTTGTCCCTATCGACGATTGGCCTAATACCTTTTCCAGGTTTTACCGTATCTGCATGGCAGCAAAATGCTATTGGCGTTTTATTTTTAGAGTTCTTTTCTTTGAACCTAATTATCAAATTACCGTAGGCATCAAATCTAGTTTTGCAATCTTCAATTTTTAAAAACTTTTCTACATATGACAAAAATTTCTGATCATCTGGTGATTCACTTGGGATTTTTACAAGTTCACAAAAAGTACTGATCAATCTTTCTGTATTCATTTGTTTTATTTCTCCTGCATTTGTCCATTAAGTCATTCTTTACCAGTAGAGACTTGTCCGTCAATATTAATTTGTTTGAGTCATTATTTCTTATGTTTTTTAATTTTAGTTTTTGGATTTAATAATTGAGTAGCCTTGGAGTAATCTTTTTCATCTACATAGATCTGACTTCCTCCAGTAGCAAAAGCAAGGTTAGGCCTCATTCCCCCACAATCATCAGACTTTATAATACACGCAATCCCTTCATCTCTTAAAAGAGAGCAAACCAATTCTGCCTCTGCTCTTGTTGAAAAAGACTGGAGTTCTTTCATCTTTCACCTCTAATTGCATGATTATACATAGGAATTCTACTTACAGCAAGGCTTTCAGAAGCGTCAAAAAAGTGAAGGTGTTGAAAGATACTAAGAAGAGTCCTTGCCTTTATTAAGTAATCAATGGTATTAATCAATCTAAATTATTTTGTGATGTCGATCGTGACTATATGTCTCTTCTTTCGGCTCTCAAAAGATCCTAAAGGAGGGATTATAAATGGAAAAGAAATTGTATGTAGGGAATCTACCTTACAGCGCTAATGACGCTACTCTAAACGAACTATTCTCAAAGTACGGTGAAGTTGTTTCTGCAAAAGTTATTACTGATGCTGACAGCGGCCGTTCAAAGGGTTTTGGTTTTATCGAAATGTCAACAACTGATGCAGCTCAAAAAGCTATAGAAGCTCTTGATAACAAAGAACTTGATGGAAGAAACATCAAAGTTAACGAAGCAAAGCCTAAAACTGATTCACGTTCTGGTGGCGGAAAACGCTGGTAGTTCGTTCTTGAATTAAAAATTTTAAGGCTACATCTTAACTGATGTAGCCTTTTTTTTATCCTGTTTATAAAATCTTACTTAATTAAACAAAGTGTTAGCCACGGCACATAGGTCACTAACAGCAAGCAAGCAAGAAGCACTAGATAAAATGGTACTGTGGCCCTAAATACGTCTAAGAAATTCTTTTTAAACCTGAAGCTAGAGATAAAGATGTTAAGTCCTATCGGTGGTGTTAGAAATCCTATCTCAAGGTTTATCAAGAAGATTACACCTAGATGTAATGGGTTAATCCCATATTCATTCGCTAATGGAATTATCAACGGAACGACTACCAAGATAGCTGAAAAATTATCTATCATGCAAATTACTATTAAGAAAAGATTAAGTATCATTAAAAAGGTTATCTTACTGGATATATGAGCCTTCATTATGTCGACTAGCATGAAAGGAACTTGTCTTTCTATAAGATAGTTCGTGAATGCAAGCGCTACACCGATGATTATCATCAGTCCGCCAATCAAGATGCTGCTTTCTTTTATGATCCTTGGAAGATCCTTTTTGATAGAAATATCCTTATATAAAAAGATCTCTACTATTAAAACATACATTGCAGAAATGGCAGCAGCCTCACCTGCCGTAAAAAAACCGCCATATATCCCGACTAGAATAATTATTGGTAGCGGGACTTCATATCTTGCTTCTTTTAGAGCTTTCCAAAAACCACTCCATTCAAACTTTATCTTATCTACGCCGATATTTCTACCGACATAAATGGCATACATAGAGAGTGCTACAACAAGTATTATTCCTGGTATCAAGGCCGCAAGGAATAAGTTACCGACTGAAATTGCTGCTACCCCGCCTATGGAAGCATAAGCATTACCTGCAATAACAGCATAAAGTATTAGTGGCAAACTAGGAGGAAATAGAAGACCAAGACTTCCAGTTGTTGTCAAAAGCCCTAAGGTAAATTTTTCTCCATATTTTTCTTTTAAAAGAATGGGATATAGTAGACCGCCCATAGCGACAATAGTAACACCAGAGGCACCGGTGAAAGCAGTAAAGAACGCACAGATAACAAGAGAAACAACTGCAATACCACCTGGGAACCAGCCTATCATTGCACGACTCAGATTTATAAGTCTTTGAGGTGTTTTACTTGCAGACATAACGTAACCTGCAAAGATAAATAAAGGTATGGAGATAAATATAGGATTAGTTGCTATCCTATAAACTTCTACAAACATGCTGGCCATATTATCGCCTAAAGCGAAGTAACCAAGCATTGTGGCACCACCAAGTATTAAAAACACAGGGACACCAACTAAAGCTGAAACTATCAAAAATATTACAAGTAGTGTCATACTGTTTCTTCCTCTATTCTTCCAACGAATATTTCTAAAAAGAATCTAATTGATATTAAGACAAGAGAGATGGGAACTATAATAAAAATAACCCATGTAGGAATATGTAAAAAGGCTGTCATGCCATCTTTTGCCTCGATGATTATAAATTGTATAGATGCCCATGCAAGTATCGACGTTATTACAAAAGAAACTATATTAACATAAAGAGCGCGTATCTTTGAGAACTTAGCGTTAGTAACAAGTTTTGAGATTACTTCTATATTTATATGTTTAGATCTTCTTGTAGCAAGACTTGCTCCTATAAAACCTACCCACAAAACAAGAGAGCGAGCTAACATGTCTGCCCATTCTAAGCCTGTGTTAAAGAAGTTACGAAGAAGGACCTGCATAGTACCAGCTACGACCATAACTATTAGACCTATTATGAGCGCTGTTTTTTCTATGCTCGCAATAGACCCTTCAATTTTTAAAACAACTTTTTTAGTTTTTTCAAACATAATGGACAGTACCTCTAAAAAATTTATATATTTAATTTTATAAGCTTGCAATCTTAAAGGAAAATATCGAGTGGTCTAGACTATCCGAAAATTCCTCTTCTATACAAGTAGCTAAACAGTTGAATTTTGTATACAAATGCCTTCTCGCAATTTTATTGACAAAAAACATATTATATGGTATAATTATATATTACTATCATAAATTACTATTAAGGACATCCGTAATTAGTCCGATAAGTAGTCATTAGAGATTTTTCTGGAGGCATTTATTTTTGGATAAAAGTTTTCTAAAATTATTATTTTTTAGTTTTGTAATTATATCTTTTATGTCTTCGTGTAAGATTTTTATAGATGATGAACGTGGTAAATTAGCAGGAGCATCCTCTAGCCTAGAAACAGTTTCAACACCTACGATGGATCCTGTGGGCGGAACTTATTCTACAAATCAATCTATCACAATAAGTACAATAACAAGTGGTGCAACAATATATTACACAGAGGACGGCACAACTCCTACAACGTCTTCTAGTGTCTATTCATCTCCTCTTTCTATTGTCGGGAGTCAAATTAAAACGATAAAGGCATTCGCTGTAAAAGAAGGAATGAGCGATAGTGCCATAGCAAGTGAATAATACACAATACAATACCCAACCGCTCCAGCTCCTATAATTAGTCCTTCGTCTGGAACAGTTCTAATAGGTTCAGAAGTCACAATTACAACAGAGCTAACTGGTGCCTCAATTCACTACACAACAGATGGAAGCACTCCATCTATTGAAAGTCCAACATACACAGACCCTATAACAATAGAAGAAAGTATTACTGTTAATGCTATAACAGTTAAGGATCAATATAACGATTCAGATGTAGCAAGTGCTACATACACAATACCAGACAGCGTATCAGCTCCTGAGTTTAGTCCTACCTCAAGACCTATATTAATAGGAGACACCGTATCTATAAGCACAGCTACTAGTGATGCATTAATATATTATACAATTGATGGGAGTGCTCCTAACCAAAGTAGTTTATTGTACACAGATCCTATCGTTGTAAATGATGCTATCTTTATAAAAGCTATCGCTTATAAAACAGGGTTCCCACACTCTGCAGTTACTTCATCATCTTATGTAATCTCTCAGGTAGTAGCACCTGTGTTTGATCCAGAGGCAGGAAACTTACTTGCTGGTGCAGAGATCTCTTTGTCATCAACAACTGCTGATGCAGTTATTTATTACACAAGTGATGGAACAGATCCATCATGTGATGGAAGTGGAACAAGTACACAGTATACAGCTCCATTGAGTGATAATACGGAAGGAACTTACACATATAAAGCGATCGCATGTAAAACGAATTATCTGGATTCAACGATCTCTACGTCCATATATGCAGTAAGTATGGTTGGTGTTGTAAATACTCCTACCTTTAGTCAGCTAGCTGCTACATATACAGAGACACAACTTGTTAGTATAAGTTCTAGTACTGAAGGTGCTGTAATAAGATACACAGATGATGGAAGTGTACCAACTTGTAGTACAGGCACAATATATTCAACAGCGATAAGTATTGCAAATCCAGGGTTAACATTAAAAGCTATTGCTTGTAAAATAAATTGGACCAACTCTTCTGTTGCAACAGCATCGTACACAATAACAGGAACAGTCGCTGCTCCTACATTTAATTTAGTTGCCGGAACATATACAAGTACGCAAAGTGTAACAATAAGTAGTGCTACAAGTGGAGCAGTAATTCATTATACAATTGATGGAAGTA
>JBAXWW010000006.1:0-22501 GCA_037128215.1 bacterium
TCCCCGTTTTTGAATGATTCTATCATTATCGGATCATGGCTTATGTGTGCAAATAGTCTTAACTCTATTTGTGAATAGTCAGCACTTATAAGTTTTTTACCTTTTGGTGCTATAAAGGAATCTCGTATCCTAGATCCATATGGAGTTCTAATAGGGATATTTTGCAGATTCGGATCTGAACTGGACAATCTACCTGTGGTCGTTACATCAAGATGATACGTCGTCCTTATTCTACCATCACCCTGCTTTGCCATAGAGAGTAATGGATCTACATATGTGCTTTTTAATTTCGTGATCTCTCTGTAGTCCATTATTAATTTGGGAAGTTCATGTACAGAGGAAAGTTCCATAAGGACTTCCTGATCTGTAGAAAAACCTGTTTCTGTTTTCCTTCCAGTACTAAGTCCTAGCCTCTCAAAAAGGATAACAGATAACTGTCTTGGCGAATTTATATTGAATTCTATTCCTGCTAATTTATAAATGGACTCTGTGTATGATTCCAGTTCTTTTGCAAATAAAGATGACAAAACCTCTAACTTTTCTATATCGACAAGAGCACCTTTCTCTTCCATTTCCCTTAGAACCTTTATACAGGGAAGATCAACCTCATAGAAAACTTTTTCTAGCCCCCTTACAACAATTTCCTGTTCAAGTGATTTTTTAATATCAGGCAAGAGCTCTTTACTAAAGGAATGACCAGTGGCCTTTAAACTTATATCCTCTATATCGTAGTTTTTTTCTCCTGGAGAGATCAGATATGAAGCTATTTTTGTATCAAAGATTTTTCTATCATATTTTAAAAGCGTCTCTAATTTTACATTATGTTGAAGATCATGGCCTATTAAAACACCCTCGTATTCAATAGCGTACTCACTTATACTCTTTACATTTTTTGAACCGGCATTTTCTTTTTTCTTTACTAAGCCAAGATCTCTAAGTTCAGAAAAAAATTCCATTTCTTTTAATAAAGCAGTTAGTTTTTCTTGATCAAATTGTCTAAAGAAGAAGCTGTCATCATTGAATTCAAGTTCTACGTCTCTTTTTAGAACAATAAGTTCTTTTGCTAAAAAAGCATCTTCTTTATATTGAATAAGCGCATCGTGTTGTTTTTTATTTTTTATTGATTCAATATTAGAATAGATATCTTCGATGGTTCCATACTCATTAACTAATTTAGCCGCACCTTTAGCACCTATACCTCTAACGCCTGGTATATTATCGCTGGTATCTCCCATCAAAGACAGGGCGTCTACTACATATTTTGGTGCTACTCCTATCTTTTCCACAACACCCTGTTCGTTATATATTTTATTCTTCATCGTATCCAACATGACAGTATTTTCATCAACAAGCTGCATAAGATCCTTATCGCCAGATATTATGCTTACCTTGTAATCCATTTTTGAGGCTTTTTCCTTTAAAGTTGCAATAACATCATCAGCCTCTATCCCAGGTATCCTTATGCATGCAAGATTCAAGGCATCTATCAATTTATATATATATGGAACTTGAACACTTAATTCCTCTGGCATAGCTTCTCTGTTTGCTTTGTACTGTGGATATTTTTTCTTTCTAAATGTTTCTTCTTTAGAATCCAGCGTTATAACTATGTATTCTGGTTTGTAGACAAGTAGAGTATTTTTTATCATCTTCAAAAACCCATAGACTGCGTTTGTAGGTTTACCAGAAGAATTAGAAAGATGTGGAACGCCGTAGAAGGCCCTAAAGATATAAGAGCTACCATCTATTATAAATAGATTTTTCTCTTTGTTCATCTATTGATTTTCGTTTTCCAAGTTCTCTGGATTCTCAAATTTTTGAGACTGTACATCCTTGTAATCCCTATAAGAGACAACTCTAGTGCCAGCTAGTATATCACCAAGCCTATATCCAGACTCAAGACTATATATTAAATAAGCTTCAAATATTAAAAGAGGTATACCGACTAAGAACATCAGTATCCAACCGATCATTGGAACTAATGCAAACAAGGTAAAAACAGCAACAGAGATATTTCTAAGAGCAGAAACTTTCCATGTAATAGGAGTTCCCTCCTCTGGATATCGTATAACCTTAAGTCCCACGATCATTTTACCTGGAGAAACACCCTCATTGAAAGCATCATGAAACAAGGCATAACAAACAGCACCTACAGCTGCCAATGGATACCACAAAACAGTAAGGATTAAAGTTGCTATTACAAGAAAGATAAGATCAAGCCCTTTAGCAGTGAATCTATCCACTGCATGGACTTTTTTATATCTAGGATTGGAAAAAACGTTATCAACCATGTCTAAAGGATATATTACAGGCGTCCTACTTTGTCATTAATATTTTATCCATTAACTCTATCAATATATGACCTGTAAAAATGTGAGTTTCTTGTATCCTAGATGAGATGCTGGAATCAGAAACATTAAGTATTATATCAGCAAGATCCTCTTGAAGTATTTTGCCTCCTGAACCGCCAATCATTGCTAAAGTTTTCATTCCTATCTGACGAGCTTTTTTTAGTCCAAGAATAACGTTAGCAGAATTACCACTTGTAGATAGTCCAATCGCTAGATCTTTTTGACTACCAAGAGCCTCTATCTGTCTTGAAAAAATATCTTCAAAACTCATATCATTTCCAACAGATGTTATAATGGAAGTATCTGTTGTAATAGATAAAGCAGCTAAAGCCCTACGCTGAACTCTAAGTTTATTAACATGCTCAGCTGCAAGATGCTGGGAGTCTGCTGCACTACCTCCATTACCAAAATATATAACCTTTCCTCCATTAAGTGTAACGTGGGCCATAAGCTCAGCAGCTTTTATTATCTGGCCCACATTATTGTTAACAAAGGATTCTTTTACCTTAACAGAGGAAGCTAATTCCCCTGTTATATAATCCTTGAACTGATTCATCCTTTAACCTCTTAGTAAACTATTAGAAGTCGATCATCTCAACATCAAAGATAAGCGTTGCTCTTTGTGGTATTACTGGAGGCATTCCTCTTTCTCCATAAGCAAGGTTATAAGGAATTACAAGAACCCTTTTTTCTCCCTTTTTCATATCAAGAAAAGCCTCATCCCAACCTTTAATAACCTGACCAGTACCTACCTGGAACTTAAATGGCTGCCCCCTATCTACAGAACTATCAAATTTAGTTCCATCAGTTAGAGTACCTGTATAATGAGCAGTAACCAAAGTACCAAGAGCTGGTTTAGCCCCCTTACCCTCTTTTGTTACTGTATACAGAAGACCGGACGGTGTTTTTTGGACATTAGACCATTTCTTTGCAATAACTTGTTCTTCAGAGCTTAAATTCACCATAGCCTCCTTTTTACTTTTTGCCTCACATGAAACGCACCCAAGACCAGAAATAGCGATTACTGTAAGAACCAACAAAACCTTTTTCATGCTTTAATCTCCTATATGTTTCTATTCATTAAGATTTTAAAACAGTATTATACTGCACCTGCCTAATTGAGAAAGTTATTTTTTTAATACCCAGGCATTTTTTTAAATTTAAAATATTAATTAACAAAAATCCTGTTGCCCTCTTAGTGTCAAAATAGTAACTTTAACTTACAGGGTATCCTACACTAAAAAACGGGGAGAGAAAACAAACAAATGATGCAACAAAAATTGCCTATCGATTTTGGAAGTTCACCATCTAAAACAAAACACATCAACACAACAGTTACAGTAAAAAAGAACAACAATTATCCAGAAAGAGGAAACCTTGAACTAAACAAAGTCACCGACTACTCATTTGGTAGACTTTCTACAAAAGATGAAAAAAACTGGAACGATGTAGTAAAAAGATTAATAGAAGAACTTGTAAAAAGATGCTGTAAAACTTCTAAAGAAGATCTTGAATGGTTGTTTTTAAACTATTACTCTCTTCCAAATTCTCCTGCACTTTTAACTGCAGGCACTAGAAATATTCATGCAAGTGCTTGTTCCAGTTATCCTATAAAAGATACTATTGACGAAACTCCCTTTTCTATTCTGGATACTTTAAGAATATCTAGTATGGCCACTAAAGCTGGCGTAGGTACTGGCTTTGATTTTTCTAAAATTAGATCAAAAGAAGAAACTGTTAGAGGAAGATCCGGAGTTACTGGAGGACCTGTTTCTTTTGTTAGAGCATACAACGGATTTATGAGTGAGATAACACAGACAACAAGAAAAAGCGCATCAATGGGATTATTACACGTTAATCATCCAGATATATATGATTATATAAATTGTAAGACTGTTGATGGAGATATCGCAGGATTCAATCTATCTGTAGTTATAGATGATAAGTTCATGCAGGCTGTTGTTGATGATACAGAATATGAATTAAAGTATATAAACCAAAATAAAAATGGTGAAAAAATAAAAAAGATAAAGGCAAGAGACCTGTTTGATACCATGTGTCAGCGTATATGGGATAACGGCGAACCAGGAGTCATGTTCGAAAATACTATTAAAAATGACTATTTTGAAGATCAAATAAACATCCTTGCAAACCCATGTTCAGAAGCTCTACTAAGTCATGGAGAAGACTGGCTGGAACTTTGTGTTCTAGCTTCTATAAATCTGCCAAAGTATGTAAACTTACCTACAGAAGAAAAACGTCATGTAGTAGAAACAACAGTGAACATGTTAAATGACATAATAGATGTTCAAGATTACGTCGTTGATTATCACAAAAAGGGCATGAAAGACAGGAACAGAAAGATAGGTATAGGCGTTGCCGGTTTAGCAACAGTTCTTGCTATAAAAGGGATAAAATATAGCAGTTCAGAGGCTGCAGCCTTTACCAAAGATGTATTTGGAGAAATAGGTAAATTTGCAATAGATGCTTCTGCTAAACTTGGCAATATAGAATGTACAATAAATGGTAAAAAGACCAAATTGGGACGATATAACGGTTCTTTATTATCTGTAGCTCCTACGTCAACACTAAGCAACATTTTCAACTTTATTAATGAAGAAGGTTGTTCTTATGGAATAGAACCATATTTCAGTTTAGAGAAACAAACCATTAAGAATAGCTACGGTGAATTTGAAAATAAAGAGAAAATAATAGATTATCTAAAAGGAAAAACGAATAATATTGAATGTGCAAATGACCTTGATTATAAATCTCATTTGGGGCCTGTTGAGGCATACTATGTATCAAATCCTAAAGGAATAGTACAAGGATGTTCTAAAACAATAAATTTCAAAAACAATGTAACTGTTGATGATGTAAAAGAAGCTGTTACATATTGCTGGAATCATAAAATAAAAGCGATAAGTTTTTATAGAGATGGAAGTAGAAAAAATCAGGTTATCTCAACAAAAGACTCATACACTGCTGATGGAAGACCAAAAAGTATCCATGTAGCTACAGCTCCAAAGAGACCAGATGAGTTACCATGTCATATATATCATGTCACAAGTTCCACTGAAAAATGGATAGTCCTTGTTGGTATGTTGGAGGGTAAGCCATACGAAGTATTCGCAGGATTAGAAGAGAAGTTGAACGTACCAAACAAGATAAAAGAAGGAATAATTAAAAAAGAGAAAAACGCATACAACCTAATAATACAGTTTGGTGATGAATCCATGACGATAAAAGATATCCCAAGCATGTTTGAGAACAAACAGTTTGGGACTATAACAAGATTGACATCAGTATCACTACGCCATGGAACACCATTAAAATTCATATGTGAACAGCTTCTAAGAGATGGCGGTTTTGACGCATTCAATAAAGCGGTAGCAAGAGTTCTTAAGAACTACATTCAGGATGAAGAAGAGTCTGGTATGAAATGTGAAAAATGTGGTGGCAAGATGCGCTATGTACAAGGCTGTTTAACTTGTGAATGTGGCTACAGTAAATGTAGTTAATACTAATTAGAATTTACAAGATTATGCGGCTTAAGCAATAGAAGGCCCATAATATTAGTAAATTCTTAGTTTATAAGGACTTAGTAAACCGACTAAGTGCCGGCTCTGTGAAAACTTAGATTAAGATAATTTTTAATTTAAATCGGTATAACTAAAACTACTGGAACAACAGAGTAGAAAGATATCTTTCTGCCGTATCACATATTATAGTAACTATATTCTTATCTTTGTTTTCCTGGCGCTGTGCGACCTGAACAGAAGCCCACACATTTGCTCCTGAAGATATACCTGCAAAGACGCCATCTGTTCTCATCATAAGACGAGATGTTTCAAAGGCGTCATCAGCTTTAACAGTTATAATTTCATCGATAAGACTTCTATCTAACACGCCTGGTACAAAACCAGCACCAATTCCCTGTATCTTATGAGGACCAGGGTTACCTCCAGATAGTACTGGAGAATCAAATGGTTCTACTGCTATTATCTTTATGTTCTGATTAAATTCTTTTAATCTTTTCCCAACTCCTGTAATTGTTCCACCAGTACCAACTCCAACTACAAAAATATCGACTTTGTTAGCTGTAGCCTCTAAAATTTCGAGACCTGTTGTTGTATAATGATAGGCAGGGTTAGCAGGATTATTGAACTGATCCAACAAAATTGTTTCAGGATTTTCTTCAAGTATTCTTTTAGCCTCTGCAACTGCACCTTTCATACCCTTCTCTGCAGGAGTTAGCACTAATTCAGCACCAAAGGCAGCCATCAATTGACGACGTTCTATGCTCATACTTTCTGGCATAGTAAGTTTTAATCTATATCCTCTTATAGAACAAATATAAGCAAGAGCTATGCCCGTATTTCCACTTGTTGGCTCAACAATAGACATACCTTTTTTAAGCTTTCCACTACGTTCTGCATCTTCTATCATTGCTATAGCCAGACGATCTTTAACGCTTGCTAGAGGATTTCGATTTTCTAGTTTACCATAAATATGTCCTTGAAATGTTTTCCCCAGTTTAGAGCCTGTAATACCAGACAGATCAACAAGAGGAGTGTTGCCTATGAGTTTAGTTAGATCTTTTACACAAATTGACGTCATTGTCTTTACCTCATTTTTATAATTTACCTATATCCTCTCTCCAAAGATCAGGATTCTTATTTATGAAGTCTTGCATCATTTCCTTACACTCTGTTAGATCAAGGTCTACCACATCTACACCGTGCTGCTTCATAAAATCAAGAGCACCATTAAATGTCTTATTCTCTCCAGCTATAACTTTTTTTATTCCAAATTGGACAACAGCTCCTGCGCAAAGATAACACGGCATTAACGTAGAATACAAAACAACACCTTCATATTTTCCTACACGTCCTGCATTCATAAGACAGTCTATTTCTGCATGAACTACAGGATTATTTTCCTGAACTCTTTTATTGTGCCCTCTTCCTATTATTTTTCCATCCTTGACTAGAACTGAACCTATAGGAATCCCTCCTTCTTCTATTCCCTTCTTAGCTTCATCTATAGCAGCTCTCATAAATTCATCCATAAGAGTCATCTCCTTTCGCATTATTAGCACAGATCATCTTCTTTTACTCTTTTCCAACGTCTATGTACCCATATCCACTGCTCTGGACATTTTCTAACAAAACCTTCTATGATATCGCTATAGCGTTGAGTATTATGTTTTATATTAACGTCATCAGAACCAATTTTTTCAAATGGTATTTCTGGATAAAGAATAAGATCAAAACTTCCATCTGCTCTTCTATAATTTACAACAGGCACAACAACAGCTCCTGTTTTTTGTACAAACCATGCAAGACTCGCAATAGTCCATGCCGGTTTATTAAAAAAATTAACACGTACGCCAACAGGAGGCCCCATAAACTGATCTAGTACCATTCCAACTAATTCCCCTGAACATATTGCTTTTAATACATTCCTGGCACTGTGCGTTTCGTCTATTAATTTTATTCCATATGAGAGCCTACTCTTTACCCAGATATCATCAAAGAATTTTATCCTTAAATACTTGGTAATAATGTTCAAAGGTAATTTATACCTCATACCCATAATACCCATTATTTCCCAATAGCCAGTATGTGCTGTTAAGAAAAAAACACCTTTTTTCTTGGATAATGCATTTTTAAGATTTTCGAAATTATGAACTTTGACATTTTTATCTGCAAAACGTGCCGCATCAAAAGGTATATGTAATAGTTCAAAAATTAGACGACCATAATGGTTGTAATTTTCCCTCTCTATTTTGAATATCTCATTCATAGCCATTTTGCCTTCTCTAAGCTCAGTCTCATAAGCTAAAAGAAGGTTTCTTCTTACGTTAGTTCTTTTGAATCGTATTACATAAAAGAGAAAGCAGCCAAGTATGTCACCCATTATCAGTTCAAGCCGTCGTGGCATAAACCTTAAAGGTAGAAAAATAATTTTAAGTATTAGAGAAAACACTTAATAAACCCCTCTTCATCTTCTATTTTATGCTCATACCAAGCTTCTACTATTTTACTTGTATCATCTAAATATGGACGTATTTTCACCAGATCCTTGCTTGTAACGATTAAAGACTCTGCTCCGTTTTGTGAAGCTTCTTGAAGTATATCACTAAGTAATTTACTGTTAAATCTGTAATGATCGGAAAGAGATATATATCTTGTAAAGATAGCGCCTGCCTCTCTTATATTTCTATGAAAGTGTGATGGATTATATATAGCAGAAACAGGAAAAACGTTCTTACCGCTTATAGGTATAGATGTAATAAATTTGATCGTAGAGAAGAAGATTTTTACCTTTTTGTTTATTCCATTTATTTTTTTTACAAGTTGTTCTCTTTCTACTGAATCAACAGCATCTGATTTAGTTAACAACACAATGTCAGCCCGCTTTAAACTATTGTAAGGTTCTCTTAATCTCCCTAATGGCATTAACTTATCTTTCATACCAAGACTTGCATCTATCAGGACAAGGTTCACGTCTCTTCGTAGTTTTAGATGTTGAAAGCCATCATCCAGTATAATCGTATCGGTGTCAGGCCACCTAGTACTAATAGCGATAGCGGCATTGGTTTTATCCTTAGCTATAGCTAGTCTTGTACCATTGGAGAGATTGTTCCATATCATCAATGGTTCATCTCCTATTTTCACATCATCTAAAGTCTCTTTTCCCTTTTGCGCTAAGATGATCTCCTTATGTTTAAGTCCGCTCTTATAACCTTTTTCTATAATTGCTGTTTTAAGGCCTCTAGAAGCTAATCTTTCATTCAACAACAAGGCCATAGGTGTCTTACCCGCACCGCCTACAGTTATATTACCTATAGAAATAACTTTTTGGGGAACACTGTATGTTTTAAGGAAACCTATTGAGTACAAAAATATCCTAGATTTACCTACGAACCTAAAGAGCAGACTTAAGAGAAACCTTATCATTAAAACCACCGTATCAGAGATATTTTAACACATGTTTTGCTACGACGCTAGATGGGCTTTCTCCAGTGTAAAGGATAGTTTTTAACTCTTTAAGTTTATTTTTAGCGCTATCTTGCTTTTTATGATCAAGCAAAAAGCTAGCAACGTCTTCTGCTATTTTTTCTGGAGAAGCTTCTTGCTGAAAAAATTCTTTAGCCACGTTTCCTTTTAAAAGAAGATTAACCATTCCTATTGGATTTTTATATCTAACAACAGACTTAAACAGAAAAGCAGAAAGTGCAGAGACTTTATAAACTATAGTCATTGGCAAGTTAAAAAGACCAGCTTCTACTGTTGCTGTACCAGAGGCAAGTAAAACATGATCTGAAATAGAATACACATCATATGTTTTATTCTTAACTATTTGAAAAAGATCCTTTCCCTGTGGAGTAAGATATGAGTATATATCCTCTTCTCTAATTGTAGGCGCAAGTGGAAGCACAAATCGTATATTAAGAGATGTTTTATTCTTTATTAGCAGACATGCTTTTTCCATGATCGGAAGTATGTACTTTATCTCTGCATGCCTACTTCCTGGCAATACAGCAACTATTTTTTCATTTTTTTGTATCAGTAAGTCTTTTTTAATTTTATCAATGTCAGAGGTTTTTAAATAAGAAGAGATCTGATCTAAAAGAGGGTGCCCTACATATGTAACTTCCAATCCTCTCTTTTTATAAAACTCCTTCTCAAAAGGAAATATAGCCAAAAGTTCTCTGCTGTTCTTTACAAGAGCACTAGCTCTGGAACTTCTCCAAACCCACACCTGCGGACTTATATAGTAGATAACTGGAACACCAATTTTAGTAAGATATTTTGCCAATGGCATATTGAAATCAGGGTAATCTAAAAGAATAGCCAGATCATAAGATCCCATACTGGCCATTTTTTTAAAGTACCTAAGTGTTGAATATATCTTTTTTATGTGTCCTATAAGCTCATAAAATCCAGATACAGCAAAATCCCTATTATAGAACTCTGGAGTAACTTTACCTGTAGAGATAAGTTCATCTCCCCCAAGCCCTGAAAATTCGATTTTTTCTTTTGATAAGGATGATATAGCACGCACAAGATTCGCAGCATGCATGTCTGCAGATGCTTCTCCAGCGATTACTAAAACTCGCTTCATACCGTTTCCATTCTTTTATTAATCTTATCAATTATCTTGTGTGCAAGAACAAGAGCGTTAAAAGCATCAGTAGCCGTGACAACTGGTTCTAGATCATCTCTTACAGCAACAATGAAGGATTCTATTTCTTTTTTTAATGAATCTGGATTCGTAAATGGCATCATTTTACCTTCTATATTATATTTACCATCCTTTTCTACTCTCTCAAAAACTTCAACTTCTCCCTTCTGAAAATCAAGCCCAACATAACTGTATCTTTGAAAGAAACGCATTTTTCTAAAGACTTTATTGGATATTCTACTAGCACTTAAGTTTGCCATAGTACCATTTGAAAAAACAAGTTTTGCATGTGCTATATCTACTTTATCTGTAAGAACAGGAACGCCTATAGCATCTATTTCAGTAAGCTCGTGTCCCTTCATTATACCAAGAATCAAATCTAGATCGTGGATCATAAGGTCTAGAATTACGTCTATATCTGTACTCCTAGCAGTAAAAGGAGCAAGACGATTTGCTTCTATAAAACGTGGATTCTTCAAAAAAGAATATCCTTCAGAAATAACGGCATTAAATCTTTCAAGATGACCTATCTGTATCTTTACGTTTTTTTTCTTTGCTATCTCCATCAAGAGCCTGGCCTCTTCCACTGTTCTGGTAAAAGGTTTCTCTATTAAACAATGCACTCCAGCTTCTAACGTTATCTTTGCAGAATTAAAATGATCGCTTGCTGGTGTTGCGATACTAACAATATCTACATTATCAAGAAGGTCAGCTATAGTTTGAAAATTTTTAGTTTTACATTCATCAGCAACTAATTTAGCTCTGTCAGGATTAAGATCATAAACACCAACAAGCTCTACGCCTTCAATACTTGAATATTTTTGAGCATGAAATCTTCCCAGATGACCTACACCAATAACGCCAGCTTTTAACATATTGTACCTACCTTATGATTCCATTTTTACTCTTTTCTATAAAGTTAACTAGATAAAGTATTTCGTCGCTGTCTTTGGCCTCATTTTTTAGATTACTCATAGCTTCTTCAAACACAATACCTTTTTTTACATAAAGGAGTTTATATGCATTCTTGATCCTTCTTACCGCATCTTCAGAAAAACCTCTTCTGGAAAGGCCTATTGCATTTACAGACTGAACTTTAAAATCATCTAAGCCTTTACCTGTAAAATACGGAGGAAAATCTAAGCGTATAAGAGAATAAGCTCCTATAAAAGCATGTTTACCAACCCTATTGAATTGAGTAACACCGGTAAATCCTCCTAAAACCACAAAATCTTCAATTGTGACGTGGCCAGCTAGAGCAACGTTATTTGCCATAACAACATTATTACCTACCACACAATCATGAGCCACGTGAGAATAAGCCATTAACATATTATTATTACCCACAGTGGTAACAGCATGCCCATTAACAGTACCGCAGTTTATTGTTACATACTCTCTTATTAAATTTTCATTACCTATTAGCACACGGGTCGGTTCTCCCTTATATTTAAGGTCTTGTGGTGGTTGACCAATTGATGCAAAAGGAGCTATTTTATTGTTCTCACCTATAGTGGTGTGTCCATCTATAACTACATGAGCCTCTAATTTTGTTCCATTACCTATTTGAACATTTGGGCCAATTATAGAATAAGGACCTATAGAAACATCATTACCAATTTTTGCATTCTTATCTACTATTGCTGTTGGATGTACTAAAGACATTAAAATTCCCCCTTGTTAGCTGCAGTTGCTGCCGCTGCTATCATATCTGCTTCACAACATATTTCTCCAGTCTGAGCATCCCTTATAAGACCATGGAACTTACTCCTACTTGGTTTATAATGAAGGACTTCTACTTCTATTTTTAAAACTGTTCCAGGTGTGACCATTTTTCTAAATCTTACATCGTTACACCCCAAAAAAAGAACTTTATAATCTGGACCATGATCATCCAAATCATATAAACCAAAAGCACCTACTTGAGCCATAGTCTCTATCATTAAAACGCCAGGCATAACCGGATTCCCTGGAAAATGTCCTTTAAAATAGAATTCATCTTCTTTAAGTCTCTTAGTTGAATATATTTTTCTTCCTTTTTTTTGTCCTGGTTCTAGGTCTACAATCTCGTCTACAGAATCTATTAACAAAAAAGGATCCCTATGCGGAAGAATAGATTTTATCCTTTCAATATCAAAATCCTTACCCGCCTTAACCGTTTCTCTAGCCATTCTTTCCTCCCTTCTCCAGTTTCTTTATCCTGTCATATAACTCCGGAAGTTTTCCTACTAATGTTTGTATTTTCAATTCTTCTGCTAAAGGTCTTGCAGGGTACATACCCTTTACTTCACTACCAGGTTTTAGATCTTTTGATACACTCGTTCTGGCTGTAACTATACAGTTATCTCCAATTTTTATGTGACCTTTAGTACCTGAGTTAGCACCCATTATGACATTACAACCAAGCTCTGTACTGCCGCTTAGACCAACCATACCACAAAGAATATTATTTTCACCGACGATACAATTGTGGGCAATTTGGACAAGGTTATCTATTTTTGTTCCCTTCTTTATTATCGTGTTGCAAAGTGTTCCTCTATCTACGCTGGTGTTCGAACCTATTTCTACATTGTCTTCTATTATAACTCCTCCTATATGAGGAATTTTTAGCATCGTACCATCTTCATCTTTTATAAAACCAAAACCATCAGAACCTATAACTGTGCTGGCACCTATTATTACATTATTTCCTATTACAGAGTTTTGATATACAGAGACGTTAGGATATATAACGGAATCATTACCTATGACTGAATCTCTAAGTATAACGACTCCTGGATGCAAAATAGTCCTATCTCCTATTTTAACGTTATCACCAACAAACACATTAGGATATATAGATGCTGTCTTAGATATGTTTGAAGCATCAGATATCATTTTCTTACTTACGAGTTGAGATGAATCATTAAATTTTTCTGGAACTATCCTAGGTATCATTTTAACAAAAGAAATATATGCATCTTTTACGACGATATAAGCTTTTTTAGGTTTTAGGAACAATTGATCTATCTGTGATCTTTCTATGCTTTCTTGTACAAGTAGCACACTGGCTTTTGTACTTGAAAGGTATTTAAGATATGCTGGATCAGAAATGAATGACAGGGTTTGAGCCCTGTCACCCTTAATGTCATCAACACTATTTACAAATGTATCAGGATCACCAACTACGCTGGACCTTAAAAATCCTGCTATATCAGAAGCTTTCATCTCTTTTAAAAAATATTCCTTATGACTTCTTGTCTTCCTTTTTGTTTTTATTCTTTTCGTTGTACTTATCTATCAAATCAGCAGTTATATCTTTAGGGTCTTTCGCATAAAATATCCCGCTCTGATTTTTTTCATATACTAGATCATATTTGTCTTTATCAGCCATTTCACCAATTAGATTTCTCATATTATCTATAATCGGTTTAGTGAGTTCCATTTCTCTTTTCTGCATCTGTACTTGTGCATTTTGTGTTATTTCTTTGTATTCTCCCATCTTCTTCTGTATGTTCTGTTCTTCCTGTGCTCTCTTTTCTGGTGTCATAACAAGTTGTTTTTTCTGATAGTCTGCAGTCAGTTTCTTTATTTCATCTTCTCTGTTTTGAATCATTTTTTGCTTATCTTTATATTCTTTCTCAAGTTTTGATTTAGCTACTGCACCATCTTTGACTGTTTCAAGGGCAGTTTGAAGATCAACATAAGCATATCCACTTGCATTTGCTTTTCCTAAAAATACTACTGTAATTAATAGCCCCGTAATAACTGTTTTTAACATAAAAGCCTCCCTATTGTTGGCGTACTGATTTTAAACAAGATAGAAATAGCACAATTTGTCGTTATAACAAGATTAAAATGATGGTCCTATCATGAACTGGAATACGACCGCGCTTTCATTAGGACGTCTATTAATAGGCACTCCCCACTCAAACCTTAATGGTCCCATAGGTGAGAACCACCTAAACCCCATACCCCAGTTAGACCTTAAAGGTACGTCTGTTGAAAGGCCAGAGACAAAGTTATTAAAAGAATTACCTGCATCAAAGAAGATAACTCCTCTTATTCCTATCTGGTTAGCTATAGGAAAATCCCACTCTGCAGTAAGTAATATCTCATTGTTACCACCAACAGCATACTTTGTTCCATCTAAAGCTGTCACCTTAGGTCCAAGGGTTAAATATTCAAAGCCTCTTAATGAATCAATACCACCCATCAAAAATTTCTCACTGTAAGGCAATTCCTTACCACCATAAGGAGCAACATTTCCCAATAACAATCTTGTTTTGAATGTTGTATTAAAGAAAAGACCTCTATAGAATCTATTATCTAAGATCGTCTTTATATATCTTTTGTTACCACCAAAGCCTGATACTTCTGAAGAAATAGCGTTGTAAAGACCTTTAGTAGGATTTAGCCTATCATTCCTTTTATCTTGTTCTAACGTAAGAGTAACAGAACTAGAAAAACCATTTTCAACTTCAGGTTTAAAGATATTATCTAATGTGCTTAGCCACGTAGTTTGATCATTTTCTAATTTGTAGGTAATATATCCTCTTATAAAATCAGTGAATGGATAACTAAATCTTGTATCAAAACCTGTTCTATATGTTTCAAAGCCATTAGCCTGCCTACTTTCTCTAAATAGATCCAAGCCCCAGCCCCAATTTGAATCAAGAAAATATGGATCATAAAAACTAAGGTAATACAATTTTGATACCTTACTTAAATTAGCCCTAAGAGTTACAACCTGTCCACGGCCCAAGAAGTTATTTTCCTGTACCTGAAGCATAGTAATAAATCCTTCATATGTACTGTAACCAGCTGATATCATAAACTGACCTGTTGAAGCTTTTTCCTTAACCTGTATGTCTATATTAACAGTATCTGGTTTAGCATCTGGTCCTTTTGGAACATATTGATTAAAAACAACGTCATCAAAAAAGCCCAGAGCCATTATTTTATCTCTAGATAGTTCCTTTCTAGAATTATTATATAGTTCACCCTCAAATATCCTTAATTCTCTTCTTATTATTTTATCTCTGGTTTTGTTGTTACCAGTTATTTTAAATTTACCAAAGTGAACTAATCGTCCCTTATCAACTTCAAAGACTAAATCAACTTTTTTTGTATCATTCTGATAAGTAGGAACAGGTACTACGTTAGTAAAAGCATAACCCTTATCTCCATACATGTTCTGGTAAGTTAATATCTGTTCCCTTACTTTTGTTGAATTATAGACATCCTCTGTCTTTATATTCATAGCCTCTTTAAGTTCTTCTTCCGTAAAGAGGACATCACCTGTTTTTACGCTCATTTCTCCAAAGTTATATTTATCACCCTCTTCTACAGTATAAGTTAGATAGATCCATTTTTTATCTGGAGTAACGTGAGTTAGTGGACCAAAGACCTGGACATGAGGAAAGCCCTTAGTTGTGTAGTAATAACCTATTCTTTCCCTATCTATATCGACTATACTTTCTCTGTAATTACCAGAGCCAGAAAACCAACTAAATGCGCCTTTTTCTTTTGTTTCAACAATCGGCTTAAGCTCTTCATCAGGAATGTTCTTATTACCGAGTATAGTTATTTTATCGACTTTGATCTTTGAATTCTCTGATATCTTAAAGACCAGTTGTAAATAATTTTCTTTGGTCTCTGCTTCTAGATCTTGTGGAGCTGGCCTTAGCTCTTCCTTTATGCTTGCAAGATAAAAACCTTTTTCTTCGTAATATCTTAGGAGTTTTGTTTTAGCTCTTTTTATTTCAGAAATATTCAGAACCGTATAAGGCTGAATATCCATTTGCTTTTTAAGATCATCATTATCTATGTCGCTGTTACCTTCAAAAACTATTGAACTAACTATCGGTTTTTCTTTTACTTCAAAGATCAGCTCAAACCCTTTCTCTGTATCCTTATATACATCTACATTATCAAAGAAGCCCAGACTAAAGACGTTGTGTATATCAGCCTTTGTAAGATCCTCATTAAATAAAGAACCTTCTTTCTCTGTAAGCTTCGCTTTAATAGCATCAATGGTGATCTTTTTATTTCCACGCACCGTTATTTTAGTAATGGTCTGAGAATACAGTGATGTAAAAGAAAATATTATTATTAAAAGAAGTGTCTTACGCATATTTTGTTAACACCATTAAGGTGTTTGTAATTCCCCTTTATTATTTTAAACCCAGAAATTATTACGATAGAAAGATGGAAATATCAATAACTATTGATGCACACTGAAATCAAGCTCTTAACCTTATTTTCCACGTCGATAGCTTTGCTTATCTCTGTTACCATAGCCAGAGCACAAGGTTTGTACTTTAATAATGGCGCAATATTATTTTCTTTTAACCCTCCCATAAAAGTGAAGGGAATTTTCACATAAGGGAGTATCTTTTCTAAACCTGCAATACCAAGTGGCGTAATGTGTTCCTTTGTTTTTGTTGGATAGATGGGCCCTAGATTTATATAATCAGCACCTTGCTCTTGGGCTAAAAGGACCTCCTCAACATTATGAGTAGAGACCCCTATTATAAGATCATCCCCCAACATTTGCCTTGCCTCATTAACAGACATATCATCCTGGCCAAGATGAACCCCATCAGCATTACTCATTTTTGCCAAAGCAACATCATCATTAACTATAAAAAGCGCTCCATATTCATCTGCAATTTTTCTAGAATATTTTGATAATTGCAATAACTCGTCACGAGACATCATCTTTTCGCGTAGCTGAAACATCCTGCCACCAGCGTTAAGATACAACCGTAATATTTCTGATGTTGGACCTAACGATAGTTCTGTCGACGTAACAAAATATACACCTGCCTTTTTTAATAATTCCTTCCTTACATTATTCATTTCGAAAACCTCTGTCCCAGTCCTTAAAGACAGGATCATAACCAAACTTAGATAATACAGCTGATATTTCCTGTGGTGTTCTAGAATCTGATATTTCAAATTGCTTACCTAGTTCTTTATCCTTGCTATATAAAGATGAACTTTCTCCAGAATAACCAAGTGGATTAGTTTTAGAACCTGCACTCATCTGGTTTATTCCGTAAAAAATGGCTTTGTCTCTAAATGAAGGAGCTTCTCTTGTAGAAAGGACAAGATTGGAATCTGGTAAAAATAATCTTAACACAGATATAACATGAAGTAGAACCTCATCATTTACAGCAACGTTCGGCTGAAAACCGCTCTCTGATGGGCGTATTCTTGGAAATGAAACAGATATAGATGATTGCCAATATTTTTTTTCAAGATACCTAGCGTGAAGCGCCAGAAAAAAAGCTTCTGTTTTAAAATCATCTAGTCCCAATAAAGCGGCTAAACCCAAAAAACGCATCCCAGAAGCCCCAGCTCTATCAAGAGTATCTAGACGTCTTATCATATCAGTCTTTGGCCCAGAAACGTGGCAACTCTTATATTGTTCAGGATTGTAAGTTTCTTGGTAACACAAGACCCCTTCCACACCTCGGTCAAACAAGTCTCTGTATTCATCTGTTTCCAGTGGGGCTATCTCCACGCTAATGCTGGCAAACTCTTTTGACAACAAACTGGATATCTCTTTAAGATAGGTCATTCCTACATTATTAAGACTCTCCCCTGAAACTATCAAAAGGTGTTCTATCCCCATTTTCTTTATCACAGCAGATTCTCTGAGCAGCTCTTCTACTGTTAATGTTTTTCTGTTCATTTTATTGGAAGAGTTAAAACCACAATAAACACATTTGTTGTTACATTCATTGGAAACATATATTGGTGCATAGAATTTTACAACACGTCCATGACGCTGAAGAGTTAAATTATAAGCACCTTCCTTGATGAGCTCTATATAGTTTCTTGCTCCATCATTTAGAAGATAAAGAAGATCATCCATGTTCAATCGTTCAAGTCTTTGTGCCCTAGAGACTATACTCTGTATCTTTTCATAAGACGGTGTAGCTTTTTCTATGGCAACTTTAAAGTCATAAAACGCTGTTTTTTTGACACTATTACTAAACATGCATTTACTAATATTCCCTAAAAAATATTTAAGCAATATGATATATGAAATGTTTATGAAAAACGTAATTCAAATATTTATCTTATTAAGTTTAATCACTTTTTCTACAAATGTTTTTGCCAAGAACTCAACAAAAAAAACTGATGAAAAATTCTTAAGAGCAAAGAAACATTTTAAGGTTGTTGCAAAAGAAACCCAAAAATTAGAAAAAGCATTAGCTGAACCTGGTGTAGAAAAAGTAATAGAACAACCTGTAACGCCTGTAGAAGAACCTATAAAAGAAATTGCCGACGAAACACCAAAAGAACCCATCAAATCAGAGCCAATAGAAGCTCAAACGGTTCCTGAAGAAACAAAAATAATGGAAGAAACTATTAAGGCTGAAACAACTCCTGCTCCTACGGAAGAAAGTATAAGTGAATGGTTATATATGCTTAAGGTCGACGGCAATATAGACATGATAAAGGTTTATGATAAATTTGGAAGAGACTTAAAGCTTATATCTAATGTGGGTTTTGGTGGGGATATAGAAATAGGATATCGTTTTGGAGAATATTTTGCATTAATCGCTAATTACTCAATAGATAGAATAAAATTTTCTGATTTCAGTGCTTATACCGTTACTCAAGATATAAGTTATTTAATGTCAGGAAGAGTTGGTCCTCGCTTTTATCTAGGGAAAAAATTAAGCCTAGATATCTTGGCTGGTCTAAGACAGAACTACACAGTGTATGCTGTAAGCATATCAAATATCGCTGTAGATAGATTCAATCATGGTTCTATTACAGTCGCATTCAATTACTCTATAATAGACAGTGAAAGATTCATTATGACTGGAAAAACAGAAATAGATGCTTTTTTACCTGTAACAAAAACGGCTTGGAATACTAGTCTTGGACTAGGAGCCAAAACAGAACTTAATATGGGTGTACCTGTTGGATTAAATAGTTTCGTATATTTTAATATTGGAGCTGGATACATAAACCTTAAGCAGAATATTTCTAGCCAGTACGGAATAGCCGGTTTTGGTGGTTTAGGCTTCTGCAGAAGGACTTGAAGCATTAGCACGAAATGTTTTTTCTGCTAAGCCAGAGATATACGCCAATCTTCCTGCTTTTACAGCATAAGAAAATGCTTGGGCCATTTGTGCTGGATCACCAGCTACAGCAATAGCCGTGTTTACAAGAACAGCATCTGCTCCAATTTCCATTGCAAGGCTGGCATCCGAAGGTGCCCCTAGTCCAGCATCAACGACTACTGGAATATTACTTTGTTCTATGATTATTCTTATAGAATCTATCGTCTTTATCCCTCTATTTGAGCCAATAGGAGAGCCAAGAGGCATTACAGCAGAACAACCTACATCCTCTAATCTTTTTGCAAGTATAGGATCTGCATTAATGTATGGTAGCACAATAAAACCGTCTTTCACGAGTATCTGAGCTGCCTTTAAGGTTTCTATTGGGTCTGGCAAAAGATATCTTGGTTCAGGAGTTATCTCCAATTTTAACCAATTACCACAACCAGCAGCACGTGCTAGTTTTGCAAGACGAACAGCCTCTTCTGCATTTCTTGCCCCACTGGTGTTTGGCAACAGTAGCTGCAAGGACCTGTCTATAGCTGATATAATTCCATCGTCGGTATTATCAAGATTAACTCTTCTTAATGCAACAGTAATGATCTCTGATCCACTCGCTATTATAGAATCGCGAAGACTTTTTACCGACGGGAATTTTCCTGTACCAATAAAAAGTCTATTATTGAATGTCCTGTCTGCTATCTTTAGAAGGTCATTCATCAACCGCCTCCAACAATTCTTATTAGCTCGAGTTTTGAATTATCCTTTATTAAACTTTTAGAAAAATCCTTATTACTAATTATCTCTCCATCCAATTCTGCTACAAGTCCCATCGATGGCATATTAACCGTTTTAATTACATCTTCCACTGTAATACTAGATCCTTCAAGCTCATGTTCGTTACCATTAACAAAAATTTTCATCTGTTAACTCCTCTAAAAAAAGAATTTTGATCAAGACCACCATTGTTTTTTCCAAAACTCATTATATTATTTAAGGCGTTCTCAACAAAAAAAGCTGATTTAAAGCATGAAGATACAAAATCTTCTCCCATAGCCAAATAAGAGGCTAATGCAGAAGAAAAAGTACAACCTGTCCCATGTTTAAAATGAGACGGAATGTCGATAAAAGTGCCTATTCTATGCTTTAGTTCAAGACCATCATAAAAAATATCTTCTACTTTGCCTTCATGCTCATCTGACGACAGGAATGCTGCATCACCACCAGTAAGAGCAACTTTGCATCTAAATTGTTTATGTAAGAGCCTAACTATCTCTTTTCTATTAATTTCTGCCAGATTACTAACATCAAGTATCTTTAAAATAGCCATAGCCTCTACATAATTAGGGGATATAGCATCAACATAAGGAATTAGTTTTTCAACTATAGAGGCTGATACTTTCTCATCCCAAAAATTAAATCCTGTTGAAGCCCCCATTACAGGATCCATTACAACTATTCCATGTTTATATTTTTTTATACATTCTGATATTTTATCGATTTGATATTCTTGAGTTATAAGACCTATTTTTATCGCTGCAAAATTATGATTTTCGAACAAGTCCTGAATGGTATCATTAAAATAATCCTTATCTACAGGCAAAAGCTTCCTAAAATTTTTAGAATCCTGATTGGTAAGAGTAGTTACAACACCCATTCCCCAGACATTAAGAGAAGAAAACGTTTTTATATCTGCGTATACTCCAGCCCCACCACTTGGATCAAGTCCAGCGATACTAAGAACAAGAGGAACAGTCGTTCTATTTAGTGATACATTCATTAAAATTCTTTATAGCGCAAAGGTCTCCACACATGGTGCATATATCTTCGTTAGAAGACTCACTCTGGCTTCTCCTTTGTTTTGCATGTTCAGGGTCTATAGCAACGGAATATATTCCCTTCCAATTAAGGTCCTTTCTATATTTGCTCATAAGTCTGTCTTTCTCTATTGCACCTTTTATGCCCTTCCCGATATCTCCAGAATGAGCAGCTATTCTTGCAGCTATAACACCTTCGTAAACATCATCAGGAGTAGGAAGCAAAAGATGTTCAGCTGGAGTAACATAACATAAAAAATCTGCACCTGAAGAAGCGGCTATGGCTCCGCCTATCGCAGAAGTTATATGATCATAACCTGGAGCTATATCTGTTGTAAGAGGGCCAAGGACATAGAAAGGAGCTCCATTACAAAGACGTTTTTGTAGATCGACGTTCATCTTTACATCCTGTATTGGAACATGACCTGGACCTTCTATCATGACCTGGACGTTCTTTTCTCTAGCATATTGAGCAAGTTCTCCAAGAGTTATAAGTTCTTCGACCTGCCCTCTATCTGTAGCATCACAAACGCTACCCGGTCTAAAGCCATCACCGACGCTTAATGTAACATCATACTTATAGGCAATCTCTACTAGCCTATCAAAGTATTCATACAAGGGGTTTTCTTGTTCGTTCTTTAGAATCCACCCACACATGATACTTCCACCACGAGAAACAACGCCTAATTCTCTTTTGCTCTTAAGCATCTTAGCAATAGAGTTCTTTGTTATCCCGCAATGGACAGTGATGTAGTCTATACCCTGACGACATTGCTCTTCTATATCGTTAAATATTTCATCTACACTTATTTTATGCAGCGGTGTTTTAGATATTATTGCCTTTGCTGCAGTTGCATACATAGGGACTGCTCCCATCATTACAGGAGATTTTTCTAATAATATTGATCTTATCTTAGCTAGATCGCCACCCGTAGAAAGATCCATAAGGCTATGAGTACCAGCCTTTAAAGCAGCATTCATTTTTGTAAGCTCTTCTTCTATATTTGCATGTTTTCCACTTGTACCAATATTAGCGTTAACCTTTGTAGTAAGACCACGGCCAATGGCAAGA